>JAYTGM010000161.1:0-2282 GCA_043733425.1 Terriglobia bacterium | reverse complement strand
TGTTCCTCACCAACGATTCCGGCGCGATGCATATTGCTTCCGCCGCGGGCATACCTACCGTTACTGTGTTCGGTGCCACGGACGACACCACTACGGGCCCCACAGGCAATCGCGCGCGCATTGTTCGAGAGCCCGTGGAATGCAGCCCCTGCCTGCTGCGGGAGTGCCCCATCGATCACCGTTGCATGACGCGCGTTTCTTCGGAACGCGTTATCGCGGAAGCGTCTTCTTTACTGGCAGGGGCGCACTAGGGCCATGGATACGCGCTCCAAAATTGTCACGGCTGCCACGGCCGTCTCTCGCGCCTCAGGCACGAAGACGATCGTGCTGCTCTCGGCCTTCGATGTGCTGACCGCAGCCCGCATCCGCCGCGTGAACCAACTCGCCGGGGATGCGGATCTCCTGATCGCAGTGATCACCCAGGTTCCCGGTTCGCTGCTGCCAGCCCAGGCAAGAGCCGAACTGGCTGCCTCTCTCGATCTGGTGGATTTCGTGGTGATCGACGATGGTCCCCTCACGCACTTCCCCGGTGCCTGGATCATTGACGATACCGAAGCGGACCGGCAGCGCACCACGCAATTGATCGAATACGTTCATCAAAGGAACCGCGCGGCCAGTGAGTAATTTCTCGGGCAAGCAGGTGGAAAGCATTCTCATCGTGCGCTTGGGCGCAATGGGTGACGTGCTGCACGCGCTTCCCGCTGCCGCTTCGCTGAAACACAATTTCCCCGCGTCTAAACTTACCTGGGTTGTGGACGCGCACTGGGCGCCGCTCCTTGCGGGCAATCCATTTCTCGATACGGTAATCCCCGTTGATCGCAAACGCCCGCGTACCTGGTGGGACACGCGCCGCGCTCTTCACCAGAGCCGCTATTCGCTCGCTGTCGATTTCCAGGGTCTGCTGAAATCGGCGTTCGTCGCCACGCTGGCCCGGCCGGAACGCATCATCGGTTTCAGCCGTTCCGAAGTGCGGGAGCGCGCAGCCGCGTTCTTCTATTCGCAATCCGTGCAAGCCGGGATGGTCCACGCGGTGGACCGCAATCTAGCCTTGGCACAAGCCGCCGGAGCGGTGAGTCTGCTCCGCCAATTCCCTCTGCCGCCCGGCCAACCGGAAGGCGATCTGCCCAGTAGCGGTTTCGTCCTGGCGAGTCCACTTGCCGGCTGGGTTGGAAAGCAGTGGCCCCTTGAATACTATGCTTCGCTCGCCCGCCTTTTGAGCCAGGAGTTAGGTCTCCCTTTGGTGGTGAACGGGCCGCCTTCGTCCCAAACGGTATTGAAAAGCATTCCTGGCGCGCTCGTTCATGTGAGCGGCATTGAGGGTTTGATCGATGCCACGCGCCGCGCAACCGCGGTCATCGGTGTTGATTCCGGTCCCATGCATCTGGCCGCCGCGTTGAACAAGCCGGGCATCGCAATCTTCGGGCCAACGGACCCCGCGCGCAATGGCCCCTATGGTGGAAGCCTGCAGGTGATGTGTCACCCTTCCGCGACACCCAAGCTGCGGCGGACCGATGGACGAAGCGGCGCTTACGTCCGAGATACTGAGATTGATCCAGCCATGCGAGCCATCACGCCCGAGGAAGTTCTCTCCGTTTTAAAAACGCAAGTGGCGTGCCTGGCGTGATGTTTCCCAAGGCTTATGCCGATCGCGTCGCGAAGCTGCGCGTTTCGGCGGGCTTCGTTTTAGTCGCGGCCTTTGCCTGGTTCTCGCGGCCAACCGGATACTCTCTGAAACTGGGGTTGTCTGTCGCACTGATCGGCCTGGCTCTGCGCGCGTGGGCGGCGGGCAACCTGGCAAAAGACAGCAGGCTCGCCACCTCAGGACCTTACTCGCTAGTCCGCAATCCTCTTTACCTGGGAACGCTCACCGCGGCAGCCGGGTTCGCGATTGCGTCCGCCAGTTGGGCCCTGGGATTCGTATTCGCTGTTGTCTTCCTGCTGGTCTATCTTCCCGTGATTGACCTGGAAGAGCAGCATCTGCGGGATATTTTCCCAGATTTTCCCACTTATGCGGCTGAAGTACCCAGGTTGTTCCCCCGTTTCAAGTTGAGCACTTTGACCGGCCAATTTCAGTTTGCACTGTATAAAAGAAACCGTGAATACGAAGCGGGATTCGGTTTCATGGCGGGTGCCGCGCTTTTGATTATCAAAAGCACTTACCGTTGAGATTCGCGGCGCAGCTATATGGCGGAGAGGGGGGGATTCGAACCCCCGGTACACTTTAGAGGCGTACGACGGTTTAGCAAACCGCTGCTTTCGACCACTCAGCCACCTCTCCAACT
>JAYTGM010000160.1:0-6496 GCA_043733425.1 Terriglobia bacterium | reverse complement strand
CGATGCTATCCATCTTTTGAGCCAGGTGCGCGCGGATGGCGGTGGCGACACCGAGTGCGCCAACGATGAGCGCGATCAGACTGACCAGGCTGAGGAAGGTGGTTGCGCGTTCGAGGCCGGTTTCGATAGCCGGGTTGGTCTGGCGAAAATCAGTGATCAGGGCTTCGGGAAACTGGCGCTTCAGTTCTTCGCGGACCTGTTCCACGTTGGGACCGAGTGTGGGGATACGGAAGAGGAACCTTTCGGAAGCTCTGCTGCCCGCGATCATCAAACCAGCGCGTTGCAGTGCATCGCGGGAAATGAGAATGCGCGGACCTACGTTGAGCGAACCCGACATGCGATCCGGCTCGCTTTCGGTTCGTCCGACAATGCGGAACTGCTGGCCACCGAGGCGCAGTGAATCACCCGGTTTGAGATTGAGGCGGAGCAGGAGGTCTTCAGAAACGGCGCAGGTTTCGCTGGTCAAAGCCGTGGCTATGTCGCCGGGCGGATTCAGTTTGACGGTGCCGTAAAAAGGGTACACGCGCGGGTCTACCGCTTTGACGGAAACGAGGACTGGCGGGAGTGTGGGAGAACCCGAGGCCATAGTGATGGTTTCCGTAATCCAGGTGCGGCGGATGCCCTTCGATTCCAGCTTTTCCATGGAGGCGGTTTGTGCGGGCGTGGGGAGGGCGAAAACACGGACTGAGAGGTCCGCCGCCATTAAGGTACGGGCTTCCCGCAAGAGAACAGATTGAAAGGCTCGGCTGAATCCGCGCACACCCGTGAGCGAAGCAACTCCGAGCGCGACGGCGAGAATGACGAAGGTGAATTTGGCGGCCGAGGCCCGCGATTCACGCCAGGCAATGTTAGCGAACGTGCGAAGCTGGCTGGGCACTTGTCTCCATTCGTTCAGCGAGCGCCAAGCCATCATCGCTGATGACCAGGCCATCCTTGAGGACAATGCGGCGATCGGCATGGCGCGCGAGTTCGGCATCGTGCGTGACCAGCACGAGAGTGGTGCGTTCACGGCGGTTCAGATCGATCAGCAGTTCCAGAATGTGTGAGCCGTTGGCGCTATCGAGATTGCCTGTCGGCTCATCGGCAAGGAGGATGGGCGGCTGGACCATGAAGGCGCGGGCTAAGGCGACACGCTGCTGTTCGCCGCCTGAAAGCTGCACGGGGTAATGGCCCTGGCGGGAGGTGAGACCCACGCGTTCCAGCAGTTCGAGAGCGCGAGCCGTTGCGCCTTGGCTGCGCCCGGTGAGTTCGGCGGGGAGCAGAACATTTTCAAGTGCGGTGAGAGTGGGAATGAGCTGATAAGACTGAAAAACGAAGCCGATTTTACGCCCGCGAATCACGGCCAGTTTGTCTTCCGCGAGACCGGTGATGTCTTCGCCATCGAGAATGACACGGCCCGTTGTAGGCGAATCAAGACCGGCGAGCAAGCCTAGAAGCGTACTTTTTCCGCTGCCCGAGGCTCCCATGATTGCAACGAATTGACCCGCCGGCACATCGAAGTTGATGCCTTTCAAAATTTCGACGCTGTGTGCACCATTCGTAATGGTGCGCGTGAGATCAGAGACGGAGATGATGGCTTGAGGAATAATATTCTCCTTTCTTTTAATATGACATCGAGGCGCAAATTGAGGTTTTTTATGAAATGGATTCATGTGTTTTCTTTGAGCGCTATGAGTGCCGCGGGAGCTGTGACGCCGGATATCCGTCCATCGGTGGCGGCATTTGGCGACAGTCTTTCAGCGGGTTTCGGGGCGGAAGCGGGCAAGAGTTATCCCGACTATTTACAGAAGCTGATCGATGCGAAAGGATACCGATATCGCGTAATCAATGCGGGGGTGAGCGGCGATACGAGCACCGACGGGGTTGAACGCATGCGCGATGTGGTGGCCGCGCATGCGGCTGTGGTGATTGTGGAGTTCGGGGGCAATGACGGGTTGCGAGGCCAGCCCGTAAGTGGGACCAAGGCGAACCTGGAGCAAATGATTGTCGCGCTGCAAAAGGGCGGTGCCAAGGTGGTGCTGGCTGGAATTACGCTTCCGCGCAATTATGGTCTGGAATATATCCGCTCCTTCGATAGCATTTATACAGATCTGGCGAAAAAGTACAAGCTTGTTCTGGTTCCGTTTTTGCTTCAGGGTGTTGCCGCCAGCGGGCCGGGGCTGATGCAGCAGGACAGTATTCATCCGACGGCAACAGGCAATGAGAAAGTGGCAGCTACCGTATTCCGGTATTTGGCACCCTTGCTGAAGAAGTGATTAACGTTCTTCCAGGTGAGTGATGCGGGTTTCGTGACTGCCAAGCTGCTGTAAGACAGCATCGATTTTCTGGATCATACGCTCCGATTCGAGACGCATTTCCGCTCTGAGCACATCCCGAAGATCGGTAATTCTCGTGTCCAGTTTATTCGATAGATCAGAAATCCGATTGTTTGTATCGCCGAAGCGGCTGTTGTTGAACCACGAACCAGCGAAGATTGCGATTAGTGTTAGCGCAATTGTTAGTATTTGGCCATCGGACATCATCTGCACCTACATAGAGTGTAACGCCGCCATACAAATCTCAGCGGTTCCGGCTAAACTTCAGAGATGTCTCTTGTTGTCGTCGGCTCCGTCGCGTATGACGGCGTTGAAACTCCTCATGGTAAGGTGGACCGCATACTTGGCGGTGCCTGCACCTATATCGCGCTGGCCGCGAGCTATTTCACCCATACCCGCGTTGTCGGCGTGGTAGGCGATGATTTCGCACCTGAAGATACTGAGTTTCTGCGCAGCCGCGGAATCGATTTAGAGGGCCTGGAAAGCGTCCCGGGGAAGACTTTTTTCTGGAAGGGCAAGTACTCGCCGGATATGAACGATCGCGAAACGCTGGTTACGGACCTGAACGTTTTTGCGAATTTCCAGCCGAAGCTGCCGGAGAGTTACCGCGAAGAGCCCTATTTGTTGCTTGGCAACATTCAGCCGGAACTGCAACTGGATGTGCTGAAGCAGATGCGCCAGCCCAAGCTGGTGGGCGGCGACACAATGAACTACTGGATTGCGGATCACCGCGAGAAACTGCTGCCGACCATTCGCGAATGGGACTTTCTGCTGATTAATGACAGTGAAGCGCGGATGCTTTCAGGCGAGCACAATCTGCAAAAAGCCGCGAAGGTGATTCATGAGATGGGTCCGCAGACGCTGGTGATCAAGCGCGGTGAGTACGGAGCACTATTGTTTGCGCGGGGACGACACTTTATGGTGCCCGGCTACCTGCTGGAAGAGGTTTTCGATCCGACCGGGGCGGGTGATTGTTTTGCGGGCGGATTTATCGGTTATTTAGCTAGCCGCGGGGTTTCGCCAACGCGCGGTGAGATCGATGATGCCGATTTGCGGCGCGCGGTGATTTACGGATCGGTTATGGGGAGCTTCTGCTGTGAAAAATTCGGGCCAGACCGCTTCAGGACGCTCTCGCGGGCGGAGATCGACGAGCGGTTCCACGAATTTAAAACCTGCACCGACTTCTAACGCGGCCGTTCTGGCCATCGCGCTTTTTGCGGCGTTGTGCAGCGCGGCGGCGGTCTGGTTTTTCTTTACAAACGGGTCTCTGCTCTATTACGGCGATGCGGAATCACACCTGAACATTGCGCGGCGCGTGATGGATTCGCGGACTCCCGGATATGACCAGTTAGGGACGGTGTGGCTGCCGCTGCCGCATATTCTGATGATCCCGTTTGCGCGGTCCACGGAATTGTGGCGCACCGGCCTGGCGGGATCGATCCCTTCCGCGGCGTGCTTTGTACTGGCAGCGTGTTTTTTGTTCTCAGGGGCCCGGCGCGTGTTCGGAATGGCGAGCGCTGCGTTTGCGGCGACAGCGATTTTTGTGTTGAACCCGAACGCTCTTTATCTGCAATCTACCGCGATGACGGAACCGGTCTTTTTCGCGGCGTTCTGTGGATTGTTTTATGCTACTGCCGCGTTCGCAGATACGCGCCAGGCCCGCTTTGCGATACTGGCCGGAGTTTGCGCGGCGGCAGGTACCTTGATTCGTTATGAAGGGTGGTTTCTGCTGCCGTTTGCCGCGGTTTTCTTTTACGTGACTGCCCAGGAGCACCGGTTCCGCACGGCATTCGTTTTCAGTGTGATTGCCGGGCTGGGTCCGCTACTCTGGCTTGGGTATAACTACTGGGTTTTCGATAACGCGCTTGAGTTTTACAACGGAGCCGGGTCGCCGCGGGCGATCCAGGGGGGCAAGCCTTACCCCGGGCTTCATGATTGGCGGGTGGCCGCGCAATATTACTTCACGGCTGCCCAGTTGAATCTGGGCACGCCACTGTTTTGGGCGGCATGGATTTGCATACCCGCGGCGCTGTTGAAGTTTAAGCGAACGGCATGGCCGCTGTTGCTGCTGGCTTTACCGGCTGTTTTCTATCTATGGAGCATGCACTCTTCCGGGGGCACGCCGATTTTTGTGCCCTCGCTGATGCACTCCTGGTACAACACGCGCTACGGGTTGGTGCTGCTGCCGTTTGCGGCATTTGCCTGCGCGGCATTGGTGGCGGTGTTGCCGAAATCGGCGCGAGGGTTTGGGGCCGTTACAGTAATTCTGATTTGTGCCGGGCAGTGGCTGATGTTCCCGCGCCCGGAAAGTTGGGTGACGTGGAAAGAATCTCAAGTGAACTCCGAAGCGCGACGGGCCTGGACGGCGGAAGCAGTACGCTTGTTGGGCGCCGAATATAAGCCAGGTCAGACTATCTATTCGACAGCCGGCGATGTGATGGGCATTTACAGGCGGATGGGAATTCCGTTCCGGGACATACTCACGGTGGACAACGGCCCGCTCTTTCAGGCTGTCACGGTGCGACCGGACCTGTTTCTTTGGACGCGGTGGGCGGTTTGCTTTGCGGGTGACGATACCCAAACTAATGTGGATAAGGCCCGGTTGAGCGGCCTGGATTACCAGTTGCAGCACGACATTGTGGTGCCGAACGCGCCAGTCTTACAAATCTACCGGCGTTCCCCGAAAGCGCCCAACATTCTTCCATGACAGCAATCCCTTTTACGAAAGCCCACGGGGCAAAGAACGATTTTCTGTTGACTTGGCGGCACGAAGCGCCCGCGGACGGCTGGCCGGAATTTGCGCGGGCCATCTGCGGCCGTTATACAGGCGTGGGCGCGGATGGTTGGATGGTGATAGACGATAAGCCCTCGATTGAACTTTACAATTCCGACGGCAGTAAGCCGGAGCTTTCCGGCAACGGAACGCGTTGTGCGGCAGCGTTCCTGATTGCGCATGGCGTTTCGGGGAATTCCATGACGATTGCAACGGGCGCAGGGCCGAAACACCTCACTCTACTGCGCAAGGCAGGGCCGGAATACTGGTTCCAGATGGATATGGGGGTACCTGTTTTCGAACAGGAGCGGACGGACGTGGAAGGGCACGACGCGACTCTGGTCAATGTTGGCAACCCGCAGTGCGCGGTTATGGTGGAGCACTTCGATTTCGATTGGCGCGCTTTGGGAGCGCGTATTGAACGCCACGAGCGATTTCCGAACAGAACAAACGTGTCGTTTGTGCGCAAGGCAGGGCCGGACGCGATTGAGGTGCGTTTTTGGGAGCGCGGCGCGGGGGAGACGAACAGTTCCGGCACGGGGTCAACAGGGGCGTTCGCAGCGGCGGTACGGCGAGGTCTGATTGCTGAGCGGGGGCAGGTGCTGACGCCCGCGGGCACCCTGGATCTGGAATGGGGAGAGACGATCTGGCTTACTGGACCCGCGGAAATTGTAGCGGAAGGAACATTTCACTATGAGAAGATGCGATAGATGACAAGCGAAGTGCTGGCCCAGAAAATTCAGGCGCGTAAGGCGCGGGTGGGCATCGTTGGGCTGGGCTATGTTGGTCTGCCGCTGGCCGTAGAATACGCCAAAGCAGGGTTTTCCGTAACGGGCATCGATCTGAGCGTTTCCAAAGTGGACCGGGTGAATGCGGGTGAATCGTACATTGCCGACATTCGCTCTGAAGAGCTAAAGGCGTTGGTGGACGCTGGTAAATTGCGGGCCACGACGGATTTTTCGGTAATTGCCGAGCTGGACACGGTAAATATTTGCGTACCGACGCCTCTCCGGAAAACAAAAGATCCGGATATGAGTTACATTGTTGCGGCTACGCAGGAAATTGCCCAGTATTTCCATAAGGGCATGCTCATTATTCTGGAATCGACCACGTACCCGGGCACGACGGATGAATTGGTGCTGCCGATGCTGGAGAAAAGCGGCCTGAAAGTGGGCGAAGACTTTTTCCTTTGTTTTTCGCCGGAGCGCGTGGACCCTGGGAATGCGAAATATCAGACAAAGAATATTCCGAAAGTGGTTGGTGGAACCACCGCTGCTTGTACGGATATTGGACGGGTATTTTACGAGCAGGCTCTGGAGAATGTAGTGCCGGTGAGTTCGACGCAGGTAGCCGAAATGGTGAAACTGCTGGAGAACACGTTCCGCATGATCAATATCGGTCTGGTGAA
>JAYTGM010000159.1:0-6501 GCA_043733425.1 Terriglobia bacterium | reverse complement strand
GCTCGTTTCACTGTGGAAACGCGATGCGAAATCAGAATAACGGTCCGGCCCGCCATCACGTCAGTTAGTCTGCTCAGTATCTTCTCTTCCGTCAGGGTGTCCACGCTGGCCAGTGCATCGTCCAGAATCAAGATCTTAGGGTCGCGAATCAGTGCGCGCGCAATGGCGGTACGCTGCTTCTGCCCCCCGGAAAGTGTCACGCCCCGCTCACCGACAATTGTGTCGTAACCCAGCGGGAATTGATCGATATCCTCCGCCAGCCCGGAAAGCTCCGCGGCCCGCTCAATCTCCGCGCGGGTCGCATTCTCAACGCCGAACGCGATATTCTCGGCCAATGTCGCGCTGAAGAGAAACGTTTCTTGAGGCACGTAGCCCACGCTGCGCCGAAGTTCCGCGGGGTCGTAATCCCGAACATCTTCTCCGTCCACCAGCACCACGCCTGTATCCGGGTCCAGCATTCTCGGTATCAGGTTTACCAGTGTGCTCTTACCGCATCCGGTTCTTCCCACTACGCCGATAGTCTGCCCGGCGGGAATCAGCAGATCGATATGGCGCAAAGCGTCGCCGCTTGCATAGCGGACGCCCACACCGGCAAATTCCACCTCTGCCGATTTCACCCGAAGGCCGCGGTCCAGCACCGGCTTATAAATGGACGCGCGCGCCTGCAGAATGCTCTGAATTCTGCCTAATGAAGCGCGTCCCCGCTGCATCAAATTTACTACCCAGCCAAGCGCGATCATCGGCCACACCAGCGTGCTCATGTACGTATTGAACATGACGAAGCTGCCCACGGAAAGTTTCCCGCTTAATACTTCCCGGCCACCGCTCCACAGCACAATCAGGAAGGTTAAGCCGATCAGCGCCTCCAGCATGGGCTGAAACACCCCCTGCACCTGAACCAGCTTCAGGTTCTGTTCAATGTACTCGCGGTTCAGCACTTCAAACTTGCGCACTTCGGCGTTTTCCTGGGCAAAGGCCCTCACCATGCGCACCCCGGACAAATTTTCCTGCACCCGGCTGCTAATCGTCGAAAACAACTCTTGAATCGCTTCGAACCTCGAGTGTATGCGCCGCCCGAAATAGATCACCGCGAAGCTAACCAGCGGTGCCGGGATCACGGAAAGCAAAGCCAGTCTCCAATCGAAGAACAGCATCACGCCCAGCGTCATCGCGAACGTCAGGCTGGTTTCCATCCAATACATCACGCCAGGCCCCAGCATCATGCGGACTGCATTCAAGTCGTTTGTCGCCCGCGCCATGATGTCGCCCGTGCGGTGTTTCGCAAAATAATCGGGCGATAAAGAAACCAGCTTGCGAAACAAATCATTTCGCACTTCGAACTCAATATCGCGCGAGGCACCAATCAATATGACTCGCATCCAGTATTGAAAAAAGCCTTTAACCAGCGCGACCAGCGCCATCAGCGCCGCAAAAAAGAAAACAGAATTCAGCGCCTTGCCAGCCGTCAGTGCGTCAATCGCGTTTCTGATCAGCAGCGGCAAAACCACGCCGGACGCATCTTTCAGCACCAGGGCCGAGATGCCCAAAGCAAACTTGCCGCGATGACGGCGAAGATACGGCAGCAGAAACCGAATGTCGCGACGCATTCGCTAAATTCCCAGCCTGGCGGTAAGGCTCTTGGTCCATTCCATCAGGAAGGTCTTGCGCGATTCCCGATTCACCCACCAATGGTCCCATTCCATTGTGTCCTGCGAAGCCAGCACGCGAAACTGCAGGTCCGGCGCGGCCGCTTTGAAAATACGCGCCGCCCGGGCGGTATGGAACGCGCTCGTCACCAGCAGAAATCGTTTCACGTGCATCGTGCGGAATTCGCGCACCACGGCGTGTGCTTCTTCTTTGGTGGAATTGCAGGGGAACTCCAGCATGCGGAAATACTTTGCGTTGTACCCATGAGCCACCGCGAACTGAATCGCGAGCTCAGATTCGTACTTCCCGTAAATATAACCAGTGCCGCTGACCAGCGCTACCGGAGCGTAGCCTTGCCGGACCAGTTCGCCTGCCTTCAAAATGCGGTCGCCAAACCAGTCTCCGCCTAACACGCTGACGGCATCCGCTTGGAACGGCTGCTCCTCACGCACCAGCATCAGCCCCATTTGACGCAGCCACCACCCACTCGAGGCATACGAGGCAATTAATAAAACCGCTGTAAATAGGAACAGACCAAGAAATACCGAAAATCTGCGGGACCGCACTTGTCTCTTACTCGTCAGAAGACTTCTTCGGATCAATGTGGCCAACAGATTTCAACCGTTGAAACAAACGTTCCACTTCAAGTTCGTCCTCGGGAAGCAGCAGCCGATACTGTGGGCCGGGCAACATCTTGAGTTCACCGGACGCGGTCAGCACTTCACCCCAATACTGGCGGTAAGGAATACCATCGATCAACGCACCACGGCACATGCGCCGTAAGCTCCGCAGCAGGCGCTTACAGGAATCCAGATCGCCCGGATAAATCACACGTACCGTCTCATCGTCATACAGAGTCAGGCGCACAACCAGAGGCGAAAGCCAGCCAGTCCGGTCCAGACGGCGCACGTCCATCCAGGAAATCACCCGTTTACCAATTACTAGATAATTTTCCTGCACCTCCACGGGAGGCTGAACTGCCAGGGTCAGCAGCAAAGCCGCGCTCAGAAGGAAAAGCGCCGCAGGCAAAAGCGCAAACGTCCACTGCACGCTGAGCCAGCCCAGGAGTGTGGCAAAACCGAGCGCCACAATTCCGAAGGTGATGTAGTGCCGGGCGGGCAGGTAACGGGTCACAAATTTAATTCCGACATTTTTAGCGTACTCCTCGCAGATTTTTCAGTCAACGGGCCTTTTCAGGTTAGGTCGCCGAACGAAGTACATTACCCCTCGCCAAGTGTAATGAATCGTGCTCCAGGCGGTGGCAAAACCGGCCGCGTAAACAGCCGCCCGCCCTGCGCCGGAATAGGCGCGCGACCCCTCGGCATTCGACGCCAGAAGCATAACCGCGGCCAAAATCTGGAGAGCAGTGCTGATCTTCCCCCAGATCGTCGGCGTGTAATCGCTATAAGTGGAAATCCGCATTGCAATGGCCGATGCGGTCACCAGTGCAAGATCGCGGCCCAACACCAAAGCAAGAAACCATCCCGGCAGACTCCCTTCAATTGCTAAAGCAATAAAAACCCCGCTCAGCAATAATTTGTCGGCGATAGGGTCGAAATATTGGCCCACTGAACTGACCGCGTTCTGCGATCGCGCCAGCAGTCCATCCAAAAAATCCGTGAAAGCCGCTAAGACGAACCACGCGGCGGCCTCACGGTGCCTGCCCTGAATCACTGCTATCACAACAATCGGCGTCAGCAGTATGCGCAGCAAGGTAACGGCGTTCGCGGGCGTTCGCCAGCGTTGAGCTATCATTCCCGTATGTCGCAAGCCATTTGGCAAGGTACCGTGCTGGCCGATTCAACCGATGTTGTGGAAGTGGAAGGCAACTCTTATTTTCCCGCCGATTCGCTCACGAAACAATACTTCAAACCCAGTTCTACAACAACCGTATGCCCCTGGAAGGGCACGGCAAGTTATTACTCAATCGATGTAGACGGAAAGCAGAATCCTGACGCGGCCTGGTTTTATCCAAGCCCGAAGGATGCCGCGAAACAGATAAAAGACCGCGTGGCATTCTGGCGCGGCGTGCACATTGTGAAGTAACCCTAAGCGGTAGCCGGTTCGTTCCGGCGCAGCTGGCCGCAGGCCGCGAAAATATCGCGGCCACGCGGCTTTCGCAAGAAACACGGCAGGCTTCGCCGCACAATCTGCTGGAAAGAATCTACGCGTTCCGGGTCTGGCATTTCGAATGGAATACCGGGCCCTGGGTTCAGGGCAATCAGGTTCACCATGCAGTTCAGGTTACCCAGTAAACCCGCGACGCGGCGAGCATCGGCGTCTGTATCGTTCACGCCGCGCAGCAGCACGTATTCAAAACACAGCTTCTCCCAATGCCGTAAGGGATAAACACGGCAGGCTTCCAGCAGATCCTTCAGGTGGTACTTCTTTGTGATGGGCATCAGTTCCTGACGCTGTTCTTCATGCGAAGCATTTAGGGAAATGGCAAGTTTCGGCCGCACCTCCGATTCCCCCAATTCCGCCATCTTCGGAATAATGCCCGAAGTGGAAAGCGTCATTCGCTTCTCAGAAATAGCCATGCCGTTCCGGTCCGCCAGCAGCCGTGTCGCTTTCAAAACATTAGGCAGATTCAGAAGCGGCTCACCCATGCCCATCATCACGATGTTGAAGCGGCCTTCGCCTTCCAGTAAACCGTTGTCGCGCGCGGCGTAAAGCACTTGGCCCACAATTTCGCCCGCGGTCAGGTTCCGCTCCAGCCCCATCGCGGCCGTCATGCAAAAACGGCAATCCACCGGACACCCCACCTGGCTCGAAATGCAGACCGTGTCGCGATTCTCTTCCGGCATCAGCACAGTTTCTATAGTCTTGCCGTCCGCCAGCCGCAACAGGTAGCGCTTTGTGCCATCCGCGGAATCGTAGCGTCGTTCTAGCAGGGGTAAACCTACTTCATGCGTCTCGGAAAAGCTGGCCCGAAGCTCCTGCGGAATGGTGGAGATCTGGTGAAGATCGCTGACTTTCTCTCTGTACAGAGCTTGATAAACCTGCTGGGCGCGGAAGGGTTTGTGGCTGGAACCAAGCGCATCCTGTATCTCGCTAAGTTCCATTCCCAGAACAGCTTGGGGCATAAGTACCAGAATAGCATCGGCCTCATTTTTCAGGCTCCCGGAAGAAACGTGGTAAAACCGAAGTAAGTTGTCCTCACCCCAAGCTACCCCCATCCTAGTCCGCGATATCGAAACTACCACACTTGCAAATGGCATCCGCGTTATTACGGAGGCCATGCCGCATGTCCGCTCCATTTCCGTTGGATTCTGGATCGGAACAGGCTCGCGGCGGGAAAGTGCGGAAGAAAACGGTATTTCGCATTTTATTGAACACATGCTCTTTAAGGGCACGGCCACCAGAACGGCTGAAGATATTGCTCGTTCCGTCGATTCCATCGGCGGCAATCTCGATGCCTTCACCTCAAAAGAACTGGTCTGCTACAACACCAAGGTCTTAGACGAGCATCTGCCCAGAGCCTTCGCTGTACTGGCGGATATCATCCTGCGTCCCGCTTTCCGCGACGAAGATCTTGCGAAAGAGAAAGGAGTGATTCTGGAAGAACTCAAAATGGATTCGGATAATCCGGATTATTTGGTCAATGAGTTATTCTCGTCAAACTTCTGGAAAGACAACACGCTCGGCAAGCCAATTTTGGGCACGAAAGAAACCGTCAATAACTTCACTTCTCAGATGTTGCAGACGTATTACAAGAAGGTTTACGCACCTGAAAACCTGACTATTACCGCCGCCGGAAATTTGCGCCATGCGCAGTTGGTCCAACTGGTTCGGGAAGAGTTCGATTCGTTGCCGCGCACCCAGCCTGTCCCCGCTTCCGCAATTCCCAACACTCACGCCCGCATCACGCTTCGCAATAAGAAAGAACTGGAACAGCTGCATCTCATCATGGGCGTTCCTGCCTACCCGGTCAACCACGAAAAACGTTTCACCGCTTATGTGCTGAATACCTTGCTCGGCGGCGGCATGAGTTCGCGCCTGTTCCAGAACATTCGTGAGCGCCAGGGCCTGGCTTACTCCGTTTATTCAGATCTCGGCAGTTATAGCGATACCGGTTGCCTTTCCATCTACGCAGGAACGTCTTTAGAAGCAGCCCGTAAAGTGGTCGAATCGGTATTGAAAGAGTTCCGCAGCCTGAAGAGCGACATTGTGCCGGATGAAGAACTGCGGCGCGCCAAAGATCATTTGAAGGGCTCACTCATGCTGAGCCTGGAATCCACTTCCAGCCGCATGTCGAACCTTGCCCGCCAGGAAATGTACTTCCACCGATTCTTTACCATGGACGAACTAGTGGACCGCGTGGAAGCCGTAACCGCTGAAGACGTGCGGGGCGTTGCGCAAGACTTGTTCGATGCGAAACAGATCGCACTCACCGTTCTGGGCAACCTGGAAGGGTTCCGAATCGGGCGCGATGAACTGGTTTGCTAGTCGGTCGCGGCTCCTGCTGTCTGCCGCGATCCTGCTCCTTTCTCTTCCGGCGTTCGCGGCGGATTGGAAGTCACTCAAACCGCAAGGTTACGTTTCAGATTTCGCCAATGCTCTGGATGCGTCAAGCAAAGTAGCACTCGAAAAATACGCGGCGGAAGTGGAGCAATCCACGGGCGCGCAGCTTGCTTTCGTCACCGTTTCCTCCCTTGAAAACGAACCCATCGACGATGTAACGTACACGCTCTTCCGGAGCTGGGCCATCGGCAAAAAGAAGGACGATAACGGCGTTCTCTTCTTACTCTCCATTAACGATCGCCGCAGCCGCCTTGAAATAGGCAAGGGCCTTGAGGCGATTCTGCCCGATGGTCTCGATGGCCTGCTGCTTACTCAGATGCGCCCGGCCCT
>JAYTGM010000158.1:0-2286 GCA_043733425.1 Terriglobia bacterium | reverse complement strand
GCATGGCGCCTTGCGAAAGCGATTCGGGCTGGTACGGATGTGCCCAAGCCAAGCCATCCAGGCGCGCGACCAGCTCATTGACGCGCGGGTTGTACTTCATGGTGCAGGATCCGAGCGGATAGAGGCCGAGATCGATTGCGTAATTCCAGGTGGAGAGGCGCGTGAAGTGGCGGATGGCCTCCACTTCGCTGACTTCGGGAAAACCTTCGATTTCAGAGCGGACGTTAGCGCTGCCGAGAACGGCTTTGGGATCGACAGCAGGGACATCGAGGGTGGGGAGCTGGTAGCCGGCCTTGCCGGGCGAGCTTTGTTCGAAGAGAAGAGCTTCGTTCTGCGTGATGTGAGGGCGAACTTTGCGGATCATTGTGCGTAAGCCTCGGCAACGGTATCCATATTGGCGCGGCTGGACATTTCGGTTGCGCAGAGCAGGGTAGCTCTGCCTAGTTCGGGATAAAAGTGGTTAAGTTCCAAACCGCCGATGATTTTCTTCGTAAGGAGGTGTTCGTTCACTCCTTCCGGTGCATCGGCGACGAACTCATTGAAGAAGGGTCCGGTGAAGCGCGGCTTGATTTTAGAGCTCAGGTAATGCGCCTTCGATAAGTTTTGCGTGGCCAGTTCACGCAAGCCTTCTTTTCCATAGACAGTCATGTACACAGTCGCCATGAGCGCGATGAGTGCCTGGTTGGTGCAGATGTTGGACGTGGCTTTTTCACGGCGGATGTGTTGTTCGCGGGTGGAAAGCGTGAGGCAGAACGCGCGATTGCCGTTCGAATCGACAGACTGGCCGACGAGACGGCCGGGCAACTGGCGCAGAAACTTTTCTTTGGCTGCGATGATGCCCGCGTAAGGTCCGCCGAAGGAGGGCGAGATGGCGAAAGACTGCAATTCGCCTGCGACGATATCGGCATCGGTGGGCGGCTCTAAAATTCCGAGCGACGCTGCTTCCGCAAAGACGAAGATCAGCAGAGCGCCGCGTTTATGCGCAAGGTCTGCCGCAGCCTGTACGTTTTCAATGATGCCGAAGAAGTTGGGAGACTGGATGATGACAGCGGCGGTATCAGGATCGAGCTTTGTTTCCAGATCTTCCAAATCGAGCTGCCCGGTTTCCGCGTTGTACCCAAACTCTTCGACAGGTATGCCCTGATGCTTGGAGTAAGTGGTGAGCACCTCACGATATTCGGGATGCACCAGGCGCGAAACCAACACTTTGTTGCGACCCGTGACCCGCACCGCCATCATGGCCGCTTCAGGCACCGCAGTGGAACCGTCATACATGGAAGCGTTGGCGACATCCATGCCGGTCAACTGGCAGATCATGGTTTGAAATTCGAAGATCGCGGTTAACGTGCCTTGCGCGATTTCAGCTTGGTAGGGCGTATACGACGTGAGGAACTCACCGCGCGAAACGATTGTGTCGCAAAGCACCGGGCGGTAATGGCGATACACGCCGGCACCCAGAAAAGAAGCATAGCCCTGCGCGGTTTCATCGGCGCGCGCTTTAAAAAAGTCGATGATCTCGTATTCAGAGATGCCGGGGGCCAGATTGAGCTGGCGGTTCAGCTTGGCTTCCGCGGGGAGGTGGGCGTACAACTCCTCGGCGGTGGCAATACCGCACGCCGCCAACATTTCCTGTCGTTCTGAATCCGATTTGGGAAGATAGCGCAACTTAGCTTTCAGCTCCTACATAGTTCTGATAATCCTCGGCGGAGAGGAGCTTCTTTATTTCGTCCGGCGCGCTCATTTTTACTTTCACCAGCCACGCGGCACCGTGCGGATCTTCGTTCAATTTCTCCGGGGCGGAAGCAAGCGTTTCGTTGATCTCCGTCACTTCGCCGGAGATAGGCGAATAGATATCGGAAACCGCTTTCACGGATTCGACGGAGCCCAGCGTCTTTCCCTGCTCGACATGCGCGCCGATCTTGGGAAGATCCACATACACGATGTCGCCCAATTCATGCTGGGCATGGAAGGTGATGCCAATCGTGGCAAGGTCGCCAGCGGCATTTACCCATTCGTGCTCTTTGGTGTAAACGAAGTGTTCGGGATAGGTAGTCATTTCGATCGCTTATAAAAAGGTGTGGAGACCACGACGGCATCGACGGGCTGATCGCGGACGGTGACTTGGAATTCTTGGCCGATTTCCGTTTTCGCGATGGGCAAATAACAGAGGCCGATGTTCTTGCCGACGGTTGGACCCGGAGAGCCGCTGGTCACCCATCCGGCGGGCGCGCCACCCGAGGAAACTTCATAACCATCGCGCCCAATGCCGCGGCCCGTCATTTCATA
>JAYTGM010000157.1:0-6502 GCA_043733425.1 Terriglobia bacterium | reverse complement strand
CCGAGGACCAGGAGATCGACCAAGGCAGTTCCGAGGAACGCGTAGAAGAGGCTGGATTCGGCTTGTCTGATGTGTGCCGCAAGTACAAGCCCAGGGACCATTCCGAGTGCGGCTGCCACCAACCAGCGGGCTTTGGAGTTCGGGAGAAACAGAACTTCGACGGCGAGGTAAGCGACGGCAAGAGCCGCAGCGGATTCGAGAAAGCGTGGAGAGGGCTGCCACGGAATAAGCGCGCCCGCGAGTTGACCGGTTAGAAAAATAGCGGTGAGGACCGCGAGTTGCCGCCAGTTCGCCGCCGCTAGCGCGAGAGTGACTAAAAAGAGCAAAGGAAGCAACCCGGTCACAACGTGCGCTGCAGCGCTTGCCGATTGCTGTGCGGCCAGTTCCGCTTGCGTAGGAGGGCGGAAGCGGAGGGTGGCGCTGGTGAAGGCGGAATCAAAGACAACCTGATCGTGCTTAGCGCCGTTCACCGCGCGCAGCAGATGTAAGTGGTTGGGAACGGTGATTTCCGGAAAAGTGCAGTGAACCTCAAGCTTTTCGGGAGGGGCCGGGAAGCGATAGGTGGCGTGGCAAATGTACGAATCGCGGGCTTGATCGGCATGACACTCATGCTCAAGAAGGCGGGCCCCGGTGAACTGAATATGAGTGAGCAGAGTTTCATCCGGCTGCTTGATGTGAGCCACTTCGAAGAGCGGCATGGTGAGCGTGTAAGAAAGTTTGGTGCCCTCCAGTGTGGCGTCACCAGAGCTTAGGCTCATCATATGTGCCTGGGCCGGAAGCGCGAACAGAATCAGCAAAGCGAAACGCATTAGCTAATAAGCGCGGTATCGCGCCTGGCGAATTGCCAGAGGCGGAGACGCCGATAGATGACCCGGAGCAGCGCCAGAACAGGCACGGATAGGAATGTTCCGGGGATTCCGGCGAGCTGCTCCCCGGCAAATACTCCGAGAATAACCAGCAAGGGGTGGAGTTCGACGCCCGCGCTCATGAGCCGTGGGGAAACCACATAATCCTGCAGCATCCGGTAAACAAACAGGAAGAGCACGACCCAGAGCACGTGTTCGCCGCCGGCGAAAGCAGTGACGGCGATGATGGTGATCGCCGCAATGAGAGGCCCAATTAGCGGGATGAATTCTAGCGGGAAAGCGATGGAGGCAAGCAGGATTGCATACGGAACGCCCATCAAGCTGAGCACCACGGCGAATGTAACGAAGGTAATGGTACAGAGCGAGAACAGCGCGCGCATGTACTGAAGCAACAACAGATGTACATCGACGAAGAGTTCGTCCACCAGTTCGCGGGCATGGCCGGGATCGATCAAAGAAAGAATTTCATCCCGCATAGTGCGGCCGTCTTTCAGGATGAAGAAGCTCAAGACCGGGATGATGATGAGGTAAATGAGACTGGTGGAGGCGCGGAGCACCTCCAGGGTGAATTTGGGGATGGAGGAGACGAAATCGTTGTAGTGCCTATAAACATAGGTCTGGAGCGTACCGAGGACGGTTTGCTGGAGAGAGCGGAGGGAGGTGGGGAGGGCGCCGGTAGGAGGCTGTTGCTTCAGTTTTTCCAAAAGTTCAGGGGCGCGTTGCGAAAGCGAGGCTGCTTGTTCCGCGGCTTTTGAGCCTACTTCAACTCCAAGCAAAACGAGGAGCCCGATAAGAGCAAGGTAGACGATGGCCAGCGCGGGTGTGCGCGAACGGCTTGGCAGGTGACCGTTCAGGTAATCGACGAGGGGATAAAGCAGGTAAGCAAAAAGAATGGAAACTATGAGAACGAATAGCGTGCCCCGGATCAGGTAAGCGATGTAAAGCGTGAGCAGGACGAAGGACGCAGTCCAGGTGCACGATGCGGCGCGGGGGCTGAGTCCTAGCATGCGGTTAGGGTATCAGTGTGGGCATGGTTCTTGGGTTTCCCGGGATTGCGCCGGGTTTTCCGTGGGTTGCGGCAGGTATTCCCCGGGTATTCCCCGGGTATTCCGCGGGTTCGTTTTTCGGGGAATAATGAGCAATATCAACGGATTCCCAGGTTCGTTCTTCATTTTTTATATAAATTGCGGAAGCAAGCTGGAAAAGTTTGCATTTGGCCCGCGAGGGAATTGCTAATGTCTTCACTACCCGATCACAGCACAGGGAACGGCCATTTTTGAGGTCGGGAGTTTCAACTGCCTGATTCGATGGCAAATTGAGTTGCGGCGGGTTGTTACTGGAAAAAAGATAAAGGCATGGCACGCAGAGGCGCCGAGCAGATCAAAGGCTTTTTCTCTTACCTGAATTTACTGGAATCCGCCAAACTTCGACATGAGAGGCAGACAACCTTTAGGCTTGTTTCGCGACAGCTATTGCACCGGTCATCACGCACTCCATTTCTTCCGGCCCGAGGAGCACTCGCAGGAACAGGCAGAACTGGATGGGGCGAGCGCTAAGTAATCGCATCAGGTTTGCCATATCGCTTTGGGGAAGAGTGATCCCGTCCACCGCTACGCTCCAGTCTTCAAAATCGGCAAAGCCCCACTTCAAAGCGGACGCGATGCGCCAAACGTAGCGATCTTCCAATGGCAGTTGGGCGATGGCATCCATGAAAGGTTGGGGGTCAGCACCGGTAACCTTGGCCTCTATACACCTCATGTAGGGCCGCATCTGCGGCGAATTTAGCAGTTCCCGCGCCCCGTCTTCCATATGCATTTCAGAGGCTTCAACGATTTTGTGTTCGGGGTCCACGATTCAGTTTCGCGCAAAGGCGCAATTCAATTCGAAGTGGGAGAATGTTCGGTTCTCGGCAATCTGATCGTGAGGGATGAGGAGATGACGCCAGGGTTTTGTGCTGACTCCCGTGGCGCGGTCGCACCAGAGTTGGGCGGCTTTCGCTTTGGCCAGCACCTTCTTGTCTTGCAGATCGGCGGAACGTTTGGGTTCGCAGAGGAACTTGCCGGTGCGTGTTTCTACTACGAAATCTGGTTCGTAACCGCTTTCATCGCCGTAGTAGATCTGAAAATCGTTACGTCCGGGCTTGTACCACTTCAACACGTCCGTATCGCGCTCCAGGATGATGGAGAAGCGCCGCTCCGGGTCTACATCGAAACGCTGGTGGCCATAGAGGCATTTCTCAAAACCACCGAAGAGTAACTGGCGCATTTGCTGTTTATTTTCGACCGGATCGCGGAAGTCGAGCAGAGCTTGCCCTTCTTCGACAGGGTAATGTTCGGCGTTCAGTGGAGCAAACCCTTTGGAGAGGTTCACCGTGTAGCCAGCCGCCTCTTCCTCAAAATGCAACTGCATCTGGGCGTGGATCAGCCTGACAAGCTGCGTACTATTTTGTTCCAACACCTGGTGGACCGATTCTTCATCACGCAAATATCCGCGCAGATGCTGAACGGTTTGCCCGGCAAGCTTGAAAAGCAGCTCGGAGGTGGAGTCGTACGGGATATCGTTGAAGTCCACTAAGCCGCGTACCAAATAATGTTCCGGCTGCAACTCCGGGGCGCCGGTTTGGCGAGCGAGAATTGAGACCTTACCGTCGACGAGGTTCTGAATGTGAATGGCATCCGGGGAGGGCTGCTGCTGAACACTACTGAGATCCAGTTGGAAGTCACGAAAGCCAGAACGGTTATCGATGGGTGTTACGGTAATGCGGGGAATATCGATGGTAAGGTCCTGGAAGCGAAGGGTGGTTCGCGCGACCACTATGGAGAGCAGTGCGCCAGGGAGCGCGGGCTGATTTGTGGAAGCCAACAGCTTCGAGACGCGCTCCTGAATTTCGGGCCGGGAGAGCGCGGCGGAGTCTTTCTGGTTTTCAAATTCGCGGATGACTAAAAGCGTGGCATGAGCGGCGGCTTTCTCAAGCGGTGGAGCGGCGGCGTCGATGATTCTTTCGCTCAGAACCGTTTCCACGGTTTCGGAGCGAATCGGGGTGAGGGGCGCGAAACGAACCGGCAGCTCGCGGCGCAGCGGCGAATCTTTTGATTTCGCGAAATCTACTATCCCCTGAAAACGGTCATGCGCCACGATGGTGAGCCGGTCAACGGCTTCCACTCCGGTGCGTTCGCCGTAAGGCAGGCGCAGGCCGCGCCCGATGGATTGTTCCACCAGGGTTCTGGAATTTGCGGTGCGAAGGGGGACCACAGTGTAAAGGTTTTTCACGTCCCAGCCTTCTTTCAGCATATTGACGTGAATGACAATCTCGACAGGGTTGGCCGGGTCTTCAACCGAAAGCAACTTTTCCACTGTGTCGTCCGCTTCATCGCCGGTCTGATTAGAGTGAACAGTAATGGTTTTACCGGCGTACTGCCCGTAAAAGAATTCAGGCGACTCAATTTGCTTACGCAGGTCTTCCGCATGAACGGTATCGCGCGCAATCACCAGCATGAAGGGCTTGACGCGCTTTCTGCCGGTCTGCAGAGCGTAAGTTTCCAGTTGCACTTTGGTTTCGGCATGCATGCGGATGCCGTCTTCCAGCTTGAGAGTTTCCAGGGCATTCGGGGAGTAATTCTCAGCGGAAAAGTTTTCACGCGTACCGACGGCAGGTTCTTTCACGAACCCGGCGTCCAGCGCAGCGGCCAAATCGAAGCGGTAGATTACATTTTCGAATTCGCGGCCGCCCCCGGTTTCGACGCGCGGAGTGGCGGTAAGCTCCAGACCCAGAATCGGCCTTAGATCATTGATGGTTTTCGCACCGGCTTTGGCACGGTAGCGGTGGCTTTCATCCATCAGCACAACCAGGTCCTGCAGTTCAGACAGGTAGCCGAAATAGCTTTCTCCCAGAGTTTCGCGGAGTTTGCTAACCTTGCGGCCTTCCTTGGTGCTCAGTTTGGAGATGTTGAAGATATTGATGTGTGCTTCGCGCGTATCCCAAATGGCCGCCTGCCCTTGCTGTTCCCGCACGAGGCGGACACGATCATAGCTTTCGCCCGTGATGAGAACGGGCGGCGTTATCGCGAAATCAGACAAGCCATGGAAGACATACTTGGGCGTGTTGGGCGTGAAATCGTCAATCAGCTTCTTATATATGGTGAGGTTGGGGGCAAGAATCAGGAAGTGGCGCAAGCCGCGTGTCTGGTAGAGGTACGTGATGAACGCACCCATGAGGCGGGTCTTGCCGACGCCGGTGGCAAGCACGAAGCTGAGCGAGGGAAAATCGCGATCGAAAGAGGTGACGGCAGGGAAGGCCTCACGGATGATGGCGAGAGAAGCGGCCGGGTCGGCATGTTTCGATAGCGGTATCAGATTGCAGACACGGTCGAGAATTTCGAGCGATTCCTGCTGGGGCCGGCGCAAGCTGAGCCGTTGGGTGATTTGTCGGACTTGGGGAGTCAAGGATGATCCGGTGGCGCTGGCTGTCCTGTCAATTGTAAGCGTGCGGAGGGTCGCGGAGGGTATCTTATGGGTGTTTGACCAAGCTTTCGGAGCCACCGCGCACGGCATGCCAGGCAAGCGACCGATCGAAACTGGCAAGAACTCCATTGTGGTGTTTGGCCAAGGCCAGGAGGTAGGCGTCAGTGATTTGCGCCGGCCCAGCGAGCAGTTCGATTTCGAATAGGTTTTCCTCTGAGAGGGAAAGGTCATCAGGCCAGAATTCGTGCGAGGCAGCAAATCGCGCTTTCAAGGCGCGGAGGGCCTGAATGGCCTCAGCGGGAGTGCGTTGCCCGCTTGGATAGGTGCGCTGGGAAAGCACGCGCACCATCCCGTTTTCCGTAAGCGGGCAGGTGGACCAGCCGGCGTGATGATGCTTTTGGAACCATGTGCGCATGGTTCTGTGTTCCATATGTTCAGAGTCAAGCAAGGCGATTAGTGCATTCACGTCAAGTAGGGCGGTCACAAAGTCAATCCTGGGATTCAAGAAGGTCTTTGACGTCTTTAGTGGTGACAGGGCGAGCACCGGGTTTACGCGCCAGGATAGGAAAGCCGCCATTTTGGGTCACGCGGAGGGCGGGTTGAAGGCCTTTGCGTGCGAGGTCGGAGAGAACCCGGCCGAGGGACTGACCTTTCTCGTGAGCAAGATGTTTGCCCACGCGGAGTATGTCCTCATCAAGATCCACTGTGGTGCGCATGAGACGAGGGTAGGCGGCTTATGTTGTGATGTCAAGATGCGGTGACATCTCTGCATTGGAAGGTTAAATCGGCGACATCGCTATTTGTCGCCAAGGTGAATGGGCATTCTTCGACGATGCACCTGTCGGGACGCTAAAATCGTTACTGAAGCGGGCAGGGCTTAACCAATGAAAGATGCCGCATACCCGGCGCGTTCATCCAAGGATTGGTCGGCTTCTTCTTTGCGCATGCGGAGGCGGTCATGCACCTCTTCATCGAAGTTTTCTAGCAGAAGCTGGCGGGTGGCGGCCATTCTGAGTTGGATCTGCTCATCGAGATCGTATTGCAGTTGATCGAAGCCGGCTTGGATTTCGGATTCGGTGCGGCAGTTCTGGTAGACGCCGGCGATGCGCTTTTCAAGGTCGACGCCGCTTTCTAAAGCGCCCAAGACTTCGTCGCTCGCGCCGAAGACGCCTTCA
>JAYTGM010000156.1:0-16448 GCA_043733425.1 Terriglobia bacterium | reverse complement strand
AATAGCGTCCTCGCTCCTGAGCAGAATGCCTTCGGTGATTTCAATCTCCAGTCTGTTTCCCGGCAGGCCGGTGCTTTCCAATGCGCCCGCGACCGATTCGGCAAAGTGGCCCGTATCGAACTGCAGCGGCGAAGCATTTACCGCGACCGTTACGCTCGGGTCCCATTGCAACGCTTCCTGGCAAGCCGTCCGCAGCACCCAATCGCCCAGGGGAACAATAAGGCCGATTTCTTCGGCAAGCGGCAGAAAATCGTTCGGCGGCACCAGCCCCCGTTCCGGGTGGCGCCACCGGACCAGCGCCTCGAAGCCGATCAGTTTGCCGGAACTTAGTTGTACCTGCGGCTGATAATGCACTTCCAATTGCCGCAAAGCAAGGGCGCGCCGCAGTTCCAATTCATTTGTGCGCCTGAGTTCGGCACGAGTGGCCATTTGCGGTTCGAAGAAGTGGAAAGTACCCCGTCCTGTGGTTTTCGAATTATATAGCGCCAAATCAGCGCTTCTGAGCAACTCCGCGCAATTGGCTCCGTTTTGCGGGGACATTGCAATTCCAATGCTTGCGCCAATATTCACCAACTGTCCATTGGCAAGGTAGGTGCGTTGCAGGACATCCAATATGCGGTGCGCGATGGCTGAGGGCTCTACGTCGGATGCTGCGTTCTGACTCAAAATGGCGAATTCGTCGCCTCCGAAGCGGGCCACCAGATCGCTCTGTTTGACGGCCGCTTGGAGCCGCTTTGAAACCAGGCGCAGTACGGTGTCTCCGGCCGCGTGCCCCAAGCTGTCATTTACCGGCTTGAACCGGTCCAAGTCCAAAAGAAATATGGCGAACGGAAGACTCGAGTCCTTCGCAAGAATGTCACCGACGGCGCTTTCGAATGCGCTACGGCTCATGAGTTTGGTCAAAGCGTCCCGGCTGGCGTAAGTCTGCCCAGTGCTGCCCGATTCACCGGGAACTCTTTCGAAAGCAGCCAGCCGGTAGCAAGACCCGAGTGGCCGTATTTTCATAGACACGGGCAGACCAGTACCGTCAACTTTCAACAGCACTGGCTCTGGCGCACCCGCTTCGTTGAAGACCGCGACTTTGGCAGAGGTGAGTTCAACCGCATTCAAATCAGCCAGCTTGAAAAGATCCAGAACGGTATTCCCCGCTGAGAAAGATGTTGGCGGCACACCTAAAATGTTGTGAAGCTGGCTCGTGACGTGTACCACTCGTAAATCCCGATCAAACACGATCAATCCCGACAAAGGGTTATCGAGCGCAGCCGCCATGAGCGGCGAAGGCGTCCGCCAATAATCCTGATCAGGGGGAATCTCCGGAACGTAATCTACCGACGCTATCTGGGATTGCGGCCAAACCAATTTTTGTTCAACGCTGATATTCACGAAGGGGTCCTGAGCTGATTCAGTGGAGTGAGGCAAGCGAATTTCTCGCCCTATCCAATAAAATAAAAGGCGTAGGCGAGTGGGCGGGCCAACTTTTCAGCCTAGTAAGTGCGTCTAGTCACAAGGAGCAGCTAATTGATCTTCCGCGCGGTGGAAGATGCCGATCTTATCGAAAGTACGCGCCGGGGCGATGTTGAGGCTTTTAATCTGCTGGTCTCGCGCTGGGAAAAGCGCGTCTTTAATTATCTTTTGCGCATCGTAAGCAATCGCGAAGATGCTTTTGACCTGAGCCAGGATGTTTTCCTGAAGGCATTCCAGAATATTCGCAAACTTGATGACATTTCCCGTTTCGGTCCCTGGCTCTTTCGCATTGCGCACAATGAGGCATATTCCCTGTTCCGCAAACGCAAGCCGGAAGTGGATTTGGAAGACCTGCCGGAACGCGTTTCCACCAGTTCTGGCGGCGCCTACCCGTTTGAGGTTTCGCTTGCCGTTACCGCCGCGCTCGGCCGGCTTTCCGCCGACCAACGTGAAGCAGTCGTTCTCAAGATTTATCAGGGTTTCAAATTTGAAGAGATGGCGGAAATCCTCGCGATTCCCGTATCCACCATCAAGAGCCGTCTCTACACGGCGCTCGACCTTTTGAAAACAGAATTGTCCCCCGCTGAAAGGAAACACTGAAATGAACTGTACCGATTTTGAAATTCGCGACTACTTTCTGGGCGAGCTGCCCGAGGCCGAACGGCAGCGCACCGCCCGCCACATGAACTCCTGCTCCGGCTGTGCGGGCGAATTGGAGCAGTTGCGGCACCTGCGCTTTGCTCTGGAATCCATTCCTGACCAGGAGCCCCCCCAGCGAATTGGCTTCGTTTCGGATAAAGTGTTTGAGCCCTCGCGCCGCCGCCGCGCTTGGAGCGCATTTTGGAATTCCGCCCCGCGGTTGGGTTTTGTCTCGGCTGCCATGCTCTCCGCCGCGCTTCTCACGCTGGCATTCAAACCGGCTCCCGCCCCTTTGGTGGATCGGCCCCCGGCAGTGGCCAATATGCAAGCGCCTGTTCCCGATGTCTCGCCCCAGATTGATCGAGCGGTTCGGAAAGCCGTTGCCGATACAGAAATGCGCCAGCAGAAGCGGACTGAGTTGCTGCTGACGGCCCTTGAGCGCAAACACGAACTTCAGCAGCGCGCGCTTATGCAGAATGTCGCCGATTACATGATCATGCCTCAAAAGCGCATGATGGTGACCCGCGCTTCGAGTCTCAGTTATAACGGCGATACCAGGGTTGAGCCTCAATGAAGCGCCTGATTGCACTCGCCGCGGCCGCCACCGCGCTTTGGGCACTGCCCACCGTGCGCCGCTCCTCGCTGGCGTCTCTCGAAAGTAATTTCCTCAAAACTCTTACTGCCGCCAACATGGAAATACTCGCTCTGCCCCGCGGCGTTTATCTGGAAGGGTACGGCGCGGTATTTACGGCCGACGTAAACCTCACTCCCACCCCTTCTATCAACCCCTTCCAGCTCACCATTGGAAAACCCGTCATCGAGCGGATCTATCAGAAGAAGCTGGCGCAACTGCCCATTCTGCTTGCTGGCATGCAACAAATTTTACTGGACGCCGGTTCCGTTCTCAATACCGTACCCGCCCAGGAGCAGATTGTTCTGGTGGTCACCCTGGGAAATGAGACATGGGAAACTACGGGTAAACTTCCGTCGCAAGTCTATATGCAGGCCCAACGCGCAAAACTGATGGACGCCAAAGCCGGCAAAGTAAAAATCGAAACAGTGATAAAGGTTCAGGAACTGTGATCGAAGTTGCCGCGGGAGCCGCTCCCCACGTTGAAGTTTTAGAATTCCCCGCCGGCCCGCATCTGCGTCTGGGTGAGATGCTGATTCAGCGCGGCCACATTGAGCAGTCCGATCTTGATCGCGCTCTCGAACTGCAACGCGAACGCGGCGATAAAATCGGCAAAATTCTTGTCGATATGGGCTCCATCGCGGCCCGCGATGTTCTAGCAGCACTGGCAGAACAGCACCATCTCGAAATTTCGGTTCTGGACGGCCCCCCGCCCCCCGCGCCGGAACTTGATGGTCTTTCGGCGCGGTTCATGCGGCAATCGAAATTCTTCCCTGTCTCGCGTCACGGTGAAACGCTCACCGTCGCCATGGCAGACCCGCTCGATTTCGAAACCATCTCAGCGATTCGCGCCTATACCAAGCTGCGGATTGACGTTCAACTAGCCGGCGAACCCGAAATTCTCGATGCCGTGGAGCGATATTTCGGCGAGCGCGAACGCCAGCCGGGCGATCCGGATCTGGATAGCGCCCAAGCTGGCGAAGACCTGGAACACCTGCGCGATATGGCCAGCGAAGCTCCGGTCATTCGCCTGGTCAATGCGATGATTGCCCTGGCAGTCGAGCGCCGCGCCTCCGACATCCACATCGAGCCGTTCGAAAAAGAATTCCGCGTCCGCTACCGCATCGATGGCGTCCTTTCCAGCCAGGAACCGCCGCCGCGCGAACTGAAAGCCGCCATCGTCAGCCGTCTGAAGCTGATGGCGAAGCTCAATATCGCCGAACGCCGCCTCCCGCAGGACGGCCGCATCAAAATCAAAATCCTGGGTCGCGATATCGATCTCCGCGTCTCTACGCTCCCCACCATTTACGGCGAAAGTCTGGTGATGCGCATTCTAGATCGCTCCGCCGGCGACTTCTACGATCTTCAGAAGCTCGGCTTCGATTCCTACATGCTGGAGCGCATGACGCATTACACCTCGCTCCCGCACGGCATTTTCCTGGTCACCGGCCCCACCGGCAGCGGCAAATCCACCACTCTTTACTCCGCCCTCAAACGCATCAACACCACGGCCCGCAAGATCATCACGGTGGAAGATCCGGTCGAATACCAGATGGACGGCATCAACCAGATGCACGTCAACACGCAGATCGGCCTCACCTTCGCCTCCGGCATCCGCCACATCGTCCGCCAGGATCCCGACGTCATCATGATTGGCGAAATCCGCGACCGCGAAACCGCCGATATTTCCATCCGCGCCGCGCTAACCGGCCACTTCGTTTTCTCAACGCTTCACACCAACGACGCACCCAGCGCCATCACACGGCTCACCGATATGGGCGTCGAGAACTACCTGATCAATTCTTCGGTAGTAGCCGTTCTGGCTCAGCGCCTGGTCCGTGTGATCTGCAAACGCTGTATTGCCACTAACGGTCCTGAACTCACCCCGTTCGGCGACCGCATCGAAACCTTCCGCGGCCAGGGCTGCGAAGCTTGTAACAACACCGGCTACAAATTCCGTGTCGGTATTTTCGAACTTATGGAGATGAATGAGGAAATCCGCATCCTCATCATGGCCAACTCGGACGCCGGAAAAATTCAGGAAGCTGCACGACGCAACGGAATGAAAAGCTTGCGCGAAGACGGCTGGCAAAAAGTAGCCGCAGGTGTGACAACCTCGGAAGAAGTGTTAAGAGTAACCCAGGAATTTTAGATGACGACAATCACAACCGCGGATGCGCAAGACCAGTTAAACAGCCTCATGGAACAGGCGGCCGAGCACAAGCCCGTTCTGATAACTGGTGCTAACTCCAACGCCGTTTTAGTCGCGGAAGACGATTGGAAAGGAATGCAGGAGACGCTCTATCTGCTCTCCATTCCCGGCATGCGCGAATCCATTGTCGAGGGAATGAACACGCCGCTCTCTGAATGCACTGAGAGCCCAGATTGGTAACGGCTTGGCGGATACTCTTCACCACGGAAGCGAAGAAGGATTTGGCGCGGCTGGAGTCTTCTTCCCTCCGCCTCAAGGCGAACGTCCTGTTAGATATTCTTTCCAGAAACCCCTTCGAGATGCCGCCCCGCTACGAGAAATTAGCGGCCGAAATTACCGGTACGTACTCTCGAAGGATCAATTCGCAGCACAGGCTTGTTTACCAGGTCTTCAAGAATGAGCGGGTTGTCAAAGTGATTCGCATGTGGACCCACTACGAATAATCGGTAAACTCTAGCCTTCTATGGCCACCACCTTCTATTTCCGCGCCGTAGGTTCAGACGGTAAAGTCCGCTCCGGTTCCATTGCCGCTGAAACCGAACGGCTGGTCGCGCGCGAACTCCAGAAGCAAGGTCTCACCCCCGTCTACGTCGGCACCACCGAAAAGAAAGCCACCGACCTCAAACTCCCCTCCTTCGGTTCCGGCAAAAAACACCGCGACGTCCTCTTCTTCACGCAGGAACTCTCCACGCTCCTCACCAGCGGCGTTCCTCTTGATCGCGCCCTCGCCATCACCGCTGAAATCACCGAACGCCCCCATTTCCGCTTCATCATTCTCGACATTCTGCGCGTCCTTAAAGGTGGCCGCTCTCTCGCCGATTCGCTCGGCACCCATCCCGAATACTTCTCTGACCTCTTCGTTAACATGGTCCGCGCCGGGGAAGCAGGCGGCTCACTCGCCCAAATCTTCGAACGCCTCGCCGAATTCGAACGTTCGCGTGACGATCTGCGCGGCTACATCATCTCCTCCATGGTGTATCCCGGCCTGCTCACCTTCGTCGGCTTCGCCTCCATCCTGGTGCTGCTCACCTTCGTCGTCCCACGCTTCGCTTCCGTCTTCGAAGATTCGCACATGCAGATCCCCCTGCCTACGCTGCTCATGCTCGAAACCAGCAAGTTCATCAAGACGTGGTGGTGGGTCGGTGCCGGCGGTCTCACCACGCTCATCGTGGGTTTCCGTATGTACATCTCAACCGTCAGCGGCCGCCTCTGGTGGGATCGTCTGCGCCTGCGTGTTCCCCTCCTCGGCGACGCTCTCCGCAAAGCCGAAACCGCGCGCTTTTCCCGCGCCATGTCCACGCTGGTTTCGAACTCAGTCCCCCTCGTTCAATCCATCAACATCTCGGCAGGCATCCTCAACAACAAGTCCATCTCCAACGCGCTCCGCGAAGTCGCGCAAGGCGTCAAACGTGGCGAAGGCATCGCCTCCCCCATTCGCAAAGCCGCCGTCTTTCCACCCCTCGCCGCGCATCTTCTTACCGTGGGCGAAGAAACCGGCAAACTCGATCAGATGTTCTCGCGCCTTGCCGATATTTTCGAAGCCGATACGCGCGCCGCCATCCGCCGCTTTACCTCTCTCTTTGAGCCAGCCATAATCCTGATCATGGGTATCCTGGTGGGCGCGCTGATCCTCAGTATGCTGCTCGCCATCACCAGCATCAACGAAGTTGCAGTCTAGGAGATTTATGCAAGCACTCAGTACAAGACGTAGAAAACGCTCCGGCCAATCCGGCGTCACGCTCATCGAAATGCTGGTGGTGGTCACCATCATTGCGCTCTTCGCCGCCCTGGTCGCGCCCACCATGCTGAAGCATGGCGATAAAGCCCGCGTGGTTGCCGCGCGGTCGCAGATCCAGAATTTCTCCACCGCGCTCGGCAGCTATAAGCTTGATACCAGCCAGTATCCTTCCACCGAACAAGGCCTCAACGGCCTTCGCAACCGTCCCGGTGACCTGCAAAACTGGAACGGCCCCTACCTCCCGCAAGATGTTCCGAACGATCCCTGGGGCCATCCTTACATCTACAAATACCCCGGCGATCATGGCGATGAGCCCGATATCAGCTCCTTCGGTGCCGATGGCGCGCCCGGCGGCGATAGCATCAACGCGGACATCCTGAGCTGGTCGAATAAGTGACGCGCGGCAGTTCCCAATCCGGCGTCACCCTCATTGAGATGCTGATCGTGATGGCCATCATCGGCCTCATCGCGGGCATCTCGTTTCCCTCCGTATCGGCTGGCCTTGAAAGCATTCAGCTCCGCAGCGCCGCTGATGCAATCGCAAGCTTCCTCAACGCCGCCCAGAGCCGCGCTGAACGCCGCGAACAGGCTATCGAAGTTGTCGTAACTCCTGCCGATAGCACTCTGACTCTCTATTCCTCCGAAGCCGGCTACACCCGCAAACTCACCCTCGAAAACAACATCAAAATCACCGGCGAGCAGCCCACTCAATTTCTCCTTCTGCCCGGCGGTACGCCTCCCGCTATCGCGATCGACATTTTCAACCGCCGCGGTGCTCATAAAACTGTCCGCATCGACCCGGTCACTGGAGTCCCTCAAACGTAATGCGCCGCGCTTCCCAATCCGGCTTCACGCTCCTTGAAGTACTTGTCGCGACAACCATCATGGCTATTGCTGTCGTAACACTTCTCGGCGGTATCGGCACCTCTATGCGCAATGCCTCCCGCCTCAGCGGGTACGATCAAGCGGTCATGCGGGCCCATTCCAAAATGGACGAGTTGATCACCAATCACCGCGTTGCCTCCAACACCGATTTTGAAGATTTGTTCGATCCCTCCAGCGGCTGGCGCGCTCATCTCTCCGCGTTTGAAACCATGACAGGCGCTCCCCCTGGCACGCCCATGCTCCAGCGCATCCAACTCGAAATTTGGTGGACCGAAGCAGGCCAGCGCCACACGTTCCCACTTGAAGGCTACCGCCGCGCGCTTGTCCCCATTCCCCTTGCCCCGTGAAATTACGCAACCCAAAATCCGGTCTTACGCTGATTGAAGTTCTGATCGCGGTTTCGCTACTCAGCCTGCTCACGCTTGGCATGATGTGGGCCATCCGCATCGGCCTCAATTCCATGGGCAAGGCGAACGATAGGCTGATGGCGAACCGCCGCGTCACCGGTGCACAGCGAGTCCTGGAGCAACAGATCTACGGCCTGATCCCCGCCTCCGCTGAACTCGAAAATCACCAGAAACTTCCGTTCTTCGAAGGCCAGCCGCAAAGTATGCGCTTCGTTTCTTCGTACTCGCTCAAAGAAGGTTCACGCGGCCATGCCCAGGTGCTCGGCTTCCAGGTGATACCGGGCGATAACGGCGGTGTACGGCTCATCGTAAACGAAACTCCGTACAGCGGCTCACGGTCAGCGGGCCAGTTCGTGCTCGGCCGCGCCTTCGACCCCAACATCGGCCGCTCCCTTACCCGCTTCACCCCCATCGAACCGGGCACCAACTCTTTCGTGCTTGCCGACAAGCTGGAATCCTGCACGTTCTCTTACCAGGAAGTCCGCCCCCGCCCCGAATATCAGCGCTGGGTTCCAGTCTGGTCACTTGAGCAGTGGCCGGACGCCATCCGCATCGAGATGTCTTCACTTGGCGAAGTCGGCAAACGCCTTCACATGATCAGCGTAGTAGCCCCGGTGCACGTAACGCGCAGCCCCACGGAGGTCTACGATGACAACTAACAAAAAGGGCGGAGCCCTCCTGGCCGTCCTCTGGCTTTCCGCCGCCCTGGCTGCCATCGCCTTCAGTCTCGCCGGCACTGTCAAGGGCGAAACCGAACGCACCAGCACCGCCGTTGACGATGTTCGCAGTTACTATCTCGCCACCGGCGCAATTGAACGCACCATCCTGCGCATGCAATGGGGCCAGCCCTGGTTCACGGCGAACCAGCCTTTTATCGATTACGATTTTCCCACCGGCAGCGTTCACGTCGAAATCATTCCCGAAGCCGCTAAATTAAACATCAACCAGGCGCCGCCCGACCAGATTTTTCGCCTGCTGGCCGCCATCACGCGAGACGAAGGTAGCGCCCAGGAAATTACGCAGGCCATTCTGGACTGGCGCACCCCCGCAGCCGCCCGCACCAATGTTCTGGATGCCTATTATCTGGGCCTGAACCCGTCTTTTCTGCCTCGCCACGCGTCATTTGAAGTGATTGAGGAACTTGTGGCGGTAAAAGGGATGACGCCGGAACTTTTCTATGGCACCTACACCCGTGACCCTGCCGTTTCGCCTCCCCAATTGGTGCAGCAGGGCGGATTGCGCGATTGCGTTTCTATCTTCGGCGCGGTCAGCGTTTACGATGTCAATGGTGTTGCGCCCGCGCTCATGCAATCCATGGGTCTTGCGCCCGATATGATCCAGGGCGTGATCGCCAATCGGCCGTTCACCACAGTTGCGCAATATTCGGCATTCTCACAGGGAAATCCGGCTTTTACGCGCCTTCGGTTCGGCGGCAATTCAATTTTCACTCTCCGCGCAACGGCCCGTCTCAAGCTTCCCAATGGCAAATTGAACGATCTTCGCCGCACCGCAGCCTCCGTCATCAAGCTGCAGCCCACGAAAGATCCGTCCTATGTTGTGCTCCGATGGTATGACCGGGGTTAAGAATCGGTTTTATACACGGAACCAATGGTAGAAGAACATACTCTCGCCGCGCCCGCCACCCCGCCGAAACCACCGGCACGCCGCCCCGCGTTCGGTGAAAACTGGCACCGCGTCCTCATCTTCGGTACTGCTGCCGCAATCGAACTTGGCGAGCGCGATCTGCAAGCCGTCATCGTGCGCGCCCGCCCCCGCGGTGCGACTGTTACCGCGAAAATCACCATTGCCGATTTCCGCACGCGTCCCCCGAAAGAGTGGGGCAGCGAATATCACAAATGGCTGCGCCAGAACGGCGAGCGCAACCTCTCCTCCGTAATCGTTCTTCCTCGCCGCGAAGCCATCGTCCGCGTGGTAGCCCTGCCAGGTGTCGCGAAGAAAGATATCGCGAACGCCATCGGTTATCAGGTGGACACGCTTCATCCCTATGGCGATGAAGAAATCGCCTTCGGCTGGTCGCCCCTCGCGGGCGGCAACGTGCTTCTCGGTATGATGCGGCGCGTCACGCTCGAAAACTACGTCCAACTCTTCGAGGACGCGGGCATCCCATCTTCCGGCTTTACATTTTCCGCCTCCGCCCTTCGTGCCGCTCTGCACCTCTATGGCAAGCCGCCCGCTGAATTCCTCGCGTACGCGGAAGATAAGGCCGGTGTCGTAGAAGTATACGGCCAAAGCGCGGCCCGCGCTGTTTTTTCCGCTGAATTTCACATGCCGACGGCACGCGCGTTGGCCTTGGCCCGCGCCGAACTCCGGCTCCCGCCTACAGCTGCCGCTCCCGGCCCGCTTTCAGACATTCTTCCCAAGCCCATCATCCGCCAGGTGAGGCTGGGAAACACGGTACCGGCGCTCGCCTTCGCAGGGGCGCTTGCCCACATTGGTGCACGGCGCAATCCTTACGCGAACCTCCTTCCCGCCGAACGCCGCACCATCCGTTCCCGCGCCCGTTTTATCCCCACCATTGTGCTTGGTCTCGCACTCGCCATAGCCGGTGGCGGCTGGCTGGCGTATCAGCAAATGCGCGAACAGCAGTACCTTGATGACCTCTCCTCCGAAATCCGCAAGGTGCAGCCCACGGCAAGCAAAGCCGCAACTCTCGATAAGACTACTGAAGAGCACCGCGCCCGCATCAAGTTGATTGACGATTACCGCAAGCGCGGCCAGGGCTTTGTCGAGGTAATGGCCGAACTTACTCGCCTGCTTCCCCCGCCCATCTGGACCCAATCGGTCGAAATCACGCAAGAGAACGTCACTATCTCCGGCGAAGCTGAAAATGCCGCCACGCTGCTGAAGATCCTCGACGCCTCACCACTCTTCCGCAATTCCGAACTCTTGATGGGCGTGGTGCGCGTCAACCAAGCCGAATCGTTCCGCATCCGCATGCAAAGGAAACCACGGAAGTGAGCGATCGCGAAAAGCGCCTTCTCTTTTTGCTGGGCCCCGCAGTGCTGGTGATTCTCTTCATCCGCTTCGTGGTGCTGAGCGATTCCTCGCCGGCTCTTAAGCCAGTAGCCGCGAACCGCTCTGCCGTGCAGACCGAAAAGCAGCTTGCCAAAGTCCGACAGATTGCCTCCACCGTTCCCGCCAAAGAAGCACTGCTCACCCAGGTCGATACGGAATTGGGCCTTCGTGAAAAGGGTGTGCTGGTAGCGGAAACCGCCCCCCAGGCGCAAGCCCGTTTGCTTGAAATTGCAAAGAAGGTTGCTAAGGCAGAGGGAATCGAACTTCGCGGCGGAGATCTGGGCCAAGTCAAAAACTACGGTGCCGATTATGGCGAAGCTACCGTCGCCATCTCGTTTGAATGCCATATTGAACAGTTCGTCAACTTCATGGCAAGCCTTTCGCATGAACCCGAATTGCTGGCACCCACTGACTTGCGGATCAACACGGCAAACGTCAAAGAAAAGACCATCAACATCCGCATGACGCTGGGCGGTATGGTGCCTAAGAAAATGGTGCCGGAGAGGAAGGGGTTCTCCTTATATTGAAACGTAAGCTAATCTTCCTCAATCTCGCATTGCTGGCGGCAACTTCTTTCGCCGCTTGGAAACTGCGCGAACAGTATCTTGCGGACCAGACCCGCACCATGCAGGTGCGCCGCAATCAGGTCAAGGTGGTTCCCGCCGCCCCAGCCGTTGCAACACCAAAGCCTGACCCGTTCACCGGCCTGCCCTATGCGGACGTGGCTCAGAAAAATCTATTCTCAAAAGACCGCAATCCGAATATCGTCATTGAGGCACCGCCGCCGGTACCGGTCAAAGTCATGCCTCCGTTGCCGTTCGTCGCGGGTGTAATGGGTTTGCCCTCTGGCATGCTGGCGTTGATGGCGGAGAAGCCAGATCTTAAACCTCACGGTGTTCGCTTGAATGAGATGATCGGTGCGTTTAAAGTAGTCGCGCTCACGCCGCAGACGGTTTCATTTGAGTGGGATGGCAAGCGGATCGATAAGCGCGTGGATGAACTTCTCGCGCGAGCACCCGTAGCCGTGGTAAATACGGGCGGTGGGCCTCCCGTCTCTCAGGGTCCTAATCCAGCTGATCTGAATGCCCCGCCCAGTGCGCTGCCGGTGGCAGCGAAACCCGGCGCAGCCGTGGTGGGTAATGGTATGAAGAACTGCACGGCGGGTGACGCCTCTCCCGCTGGCACCGTAGCGGATGGCTACAAGAAAGTTGTAGAAGCTACTCCATTCGGCAACGCTTGCCGCTGGGTTGCCACGCAGTAAATGTACTTGAAAAACAGGACATCTCATATGAAAACTTTCGCTCTTCTGGTCTCTCTCGCCGCGCTCGCCCTTTCAGCGCAAACCAAAGATCCCGCCAAGAAACCTGAGCCGGCATCCACCCAGCAGCCCACCATGGGTGTCGCGTTGGATGACCGGACCAAGGCCTGCGTCCCCGGCGATACGTCGCCCGCCGGAACCGTATTGAACGGGTACACAAAAGTCATTGAAGCGACACCATTTGGCAATGCCTGCCGCTGGGTAGCACCTCACCGATAAGGAATCGAAAAGGAAAATTTTATGAAAATTTTATTTACGCTCGCAATCATTCTGACCGCGTCAGTTTCCGCGCAAACCACACAAACCAGAAAAACCACGAAGAAGATGGCCGATACGGTGAATACGACCGCCACCCCCGCCGCTCGCCAGGCGGTTCCAGACGCGGTGATTCCCAAAGGTGCCGTGGAAGGCGCCGACGGCACTTTCCATTTCACCGATGCTCAAGGTAAAAAGTGGACTTACCGCAACACTCCCTTCGGCGTTTCGAAAGCGGAAGATAAATCCACCGGCGTCGCCGCCGCGCCCGCACCTCAGCCGGACACCTTGACTACCGCGAGCGATGCGGGCGATTCCGTTAACTTCTCAAAGCCCAGTCCATTCGGCACGGTCAAGTGGACCAAGAAAAAAACTGAGATGGACGCAAACGAAACCAGCGTCTGGAACAGTCAAAAGAAGCAGTAATGGTTCAACCTCTTCGCTCGCTCCTTTCCACGTTCGTGATCGCCGGGCTGTTGCTGGCACAAGCGCCACCGGCAGCCGCGCCTGTTCCGGCCACCCCGCCTCCCACGGTGCCCGGCGGGTTCAACCTGCCGAACGCGCCGCTGCTGGAAGTGATCGATATCCTGGCGCGCGATCTCCACCTTAACTACATTCTCGATTCGCGCGTGAAGGGCGGCAGCGTCACCATCAATACCTACGGCACCATCCGCGCCGAAGATATGCGGCCCATTCTCGAAACCATCCTTCGCATGAATGGCCTCACCATGGTGCAGGTCGGCAACATCTATCGCATCTCCCCGGCCACTGAAGTCTCGCATCTGCCCATCTCTCCGCAAGTCAACATGAAAGACTTCCCTGAAGATGAGCGCACGCTTCTGAATCTCATCTTTCTGAAGTACATGACCGCGCCGGAAATGGAGAACATCATCAAACCCTTTCTTGGTGAAAGCGCGACCATGGTCAGCTATCTTCCGGCCAACCTGCTCATGATCGAAGACAATGCGCGCAACATGAAGCGCACTACAGAGCTGATCAACCTCTTCGATGCCGATAGCTTCGCCGGACAGCGCGTGCAGACCTTTCAAACCCAGAACAGCCGTCCTTCCGACTTGGTGAAAGAACTCGATACCGTATTCCGCGCCTACGCCTTGAACGAAAAAACTTCCGCGGTACGTTTTCTTCCCATCGACCGCATCAATCTGGTCCTTGCCGTGGCCGCCAACCCCGGTGTGTTTCCGCAAGTGAAAGAGTGGATCGCCAAGCTCGATATCCCCGTGCGTCTCCCCGTCGGTGCGGTCTCGAACTACGTCTACAAACTGAAGTACGGCCGCGCTGAAATTATTGGCAGCGTGCTCACTCAACTCTACGGAGGCTTTGGCGGCAGCGGTTTCGGCGGAGGACTGAGCAGTTCCTTCCAAAATGCCGGTAACCGCTTCCAGGGCGGCGGCAGCCAGTTCAATACGTTCGGTACAGGCGGGGCTGGCGCGTTCAATGGCGGAGGCGGCTTCGGCAACGCATTCCCTTCGAATGCGACCGTAAACCAGTTCGGAGCAGGTCCCACGGAAAACCCTTCAGCACTCAGCGGTGCCTTCGGCGGCGCAGCCACAGCACCCTCCGGAGCAGCAGCCATCCCAGGCGCACCCGGCCCAACCCGCGATCAAACCGGACAATTCCTCACCAACTCGAATCCAAACAACCAGCAAGGCCTGCCTCGCATCATCCCCAACCCGTTTGACAACACGCTCATCGTGCAAGGCACGCCGCAAATGTGGGAGCAAATCTCTCACTTGCTGGAACAGATTGATATATCGCCCCGCCAGGTTTTGATCGATGCACGTATCTATGAGATTTCACTCACCGGCGAGTTTGCGTTCGGAGTGGCCGCGTTCCTCCAACGCAAGGCCGCCGGAGGCAGCAACACACATCAATTCATCAGTTCTCTGAAGGATGGAGCCACAGCCCTTAGTGCGGGACTTCTGGTTGGCCGCAGCCGCGAACTGCTAGCCGCGATTGCCATAGCCGAGGCGCACACCAAGACCAAAGTAATTTCTTCTCCGTCCATCGTGGCAACCGATAGCATTCCCGCAACCATTTCTGTGGGTACGGATGTCCCTACCCTCTCAGCTCAAGCGGTATCCCCCGGCCTGACAAACGGCGGTACCTCCCAGTTCACGCAATCCATTTCAACCGTCAGCACCGGCACGAATCTCAACATCCTGGCCCGGGTTAACGCAAGCGGCGTTGTCACGTTGGTCATCGATCAGAGTGTGACGCAGCCGCAACCGCCACTTCCGGGCGCAATCAACTCGCCGTCCTTCTCCAAACGGAATGTCAGCACTCAAGTGACGGTGGATGATGGCGACACAATAGCAATTGCGGGTATTATCCTTGAGCAGGATCTCTTCGCAAGAAATGGCATCCCCCTGCTTGACCGCTTGCCCCTGATCGGCGGTGTCTTTGGCGGAACAACCAAAAATACATCACGGACCGAGTTGATCATCTTCCTGACGCCACGCGTCATCTACGACACCAATCAGATCTCCGACGCCACCGAAGAACTTCGCCAGAAGGTGAAGGGCCTCACCAAGATCATGAAAGAAAAGTTCTAGCCTTTAAGCTAGCTGCGTTTCCACGTCGTCCTCGTGCACGCGGTCCAGGTCCACGCCTTCCCACCGGGCCACGACCGCGCTAGCTAAACAGTTCCCCAACACGTTCACAGAGGTGCGAGCCATATCCATCAGGGCATCGACACCCAAAATAATCGCGATCCCCTCCAGCGGCAGATTGAAGCTGGCAAGCGTCCCCGCCAAAATCACCAGCGAAGCACGTGGAACTGCAGCCACGCCTTTACTGCTCAGCATCAGAGTGAGCATCATCAGAATCTGCTGGCTCAGCGGCATTTCTATGCCAGCTGCCTGCGCCACAAATACACTGGCCAGCGCTAAATACAGAGTGCTGCCATCCAGATTGAAGCTGTATCCGGTCGGCAACACGAACGCCACAATATGTTTCGGCACTCCGAACTTCTCCATATTCTCAAGCGCCAACGGCAACGCCGCCTCGCTTGATGCCGTCGAGAACGCAATCAGCCAGGGCTGCCGCACGGCCTTAATAAACCGTGCCAGCGGAATGCGGGCTAGCAGGATCACGCCACCCATCGCAAACACCACGAACACGATCAGCGCCGCGTAGAGCGTGCCCACCAGCTTGCTCAAACTAAACAGCACGCCCACGCCGTTCTTGCCGATGGTGACCGCCATCGCAGCTCCCACGCCCAGCGGTGCCAGATACATCACATAGCCGGTGTACTTGAACATCACCGCCGCCAGCGATTCGCAGAACTGCGTCACCGGATTCGCCCGCGCCCCCAATGCCGCACACCCGATCCCTAACAGAATGCTGAACACCACAATCTGCAGCACATCCCCGCGCGCCATCGAATCGATAATGCTGGTCGGAAACGTATGCTCCAGAATCTCCGCCATGGTCAGCTTCGCTTGCGGCAAATTAGTGAGCGCGCCCTTGCTGATGGTTAAGCCCGCGCCCGGCCTCGTTAAGTTCACCGCCGCCAGCCCCACAAACAGCGCGATCGTCGTCAGTACCTCAAAGTAGATAATCGCCTTGAGCCCAATCCGGCCCATCTGCTTGATGTCGCCCGCTCCCGCAATCCCGTAGACCAGGGCACCGAAGATCAGCGGCGCAATGATCGATTTGATCAGCCGCAGGAAGATATTGCTTAAAGGTGCGAGTTGCACCGCAAACGCCGGCGCAAATATGCCCAACGCCAAACCCACAGCCATTCCGATAAAGATCCAGGCTGTTAATCCAAGAGCAGGCTTCCGTTGCGCGTCAGACATTCCCGGTATTATCGCGCATGTCGGCGAACCCTACGCCAACCA
>JAYTGM010000155.1:0-6513 GCA_043733425.1 Terriglobia bacterium | reverse complement strand
CTATCAAACACATTCGCCCCGGCCTGATTTTCCGCCGCGATATGGTGGAAACCGCGCCCGCGAAACCGTGGCGCGCCAAGCTTTCAGACTGGCGCGATTCGCTGCTCGCTACGCTGGCGATTCTCATCGGCATCGGCACCGTGGCCGGGTGGCTGAGCAGTTCCTGGCAAATGGGCGCGTGGTTCGTCGCCGGGTTAGCAGGAAGCGTTGCGGCGCTTTCCGCCGTGGCCTGGGGGTTGCTGAAGCTTCTGCGATGGTTCAGCCGTGTCGGCGGGCAACGCCTGCGCCCCGCTTTTCGGCACGGCATCGCGAACCTGTACCGGCCAGGCAATCATGCGCAATCCGCACTGGTAGCGCTCGGCATCGGAGTCATGTTCACGCTCACCGTCTATCTGGTGCAGCGCGGCTTGCTTTCCGAAATGGTGAAGAGCGCACCGCCCGGCATGCCGAACGTGTTTCTGCTCGATATGACGCCTCGCAACCGCGATGCTGTACTTGCCTTGATCGGGCGTCAACAAGGCGTCGAAGGAAAGCCGGAGACCGTCGGCACCGTAGCAGCGAGGCTCTCCGCAATCAACGGAACTCCCGTGGTGCGGACGAATTTGAAAGGCATCGCCCGCCGTTATGCCTCCACCGTCTCTGTCACCATCGCGGAAACGCTCCCGCCTTATACGAGCGTCATCGCGGGAGCATGGTGGCGCGGCACTCCCGCCTCGGCTCAAGTCTCCGTCTCTGAGGAGGCGGCCAAGGTCATGGGCCTGAAGCCAGGAATGCAGGTAGTCTGGTCCACTGCAAGCCGGGATTTCACGGCTACCGTCGCGGCCGTACACAAAACAGAGGCCATTCGCCTGAGTGCCCGCATCGAGTTTTTCTTCAGCCCGGGCGCGCTCGATGGGCTTCCGATGATCTATTACGGCAGCATGCGCGTCAGGCCTCCCGCGGTTGCCGAACTCCAGCGCGCCATCTATCAACAATTCCCCACCGTTACGGTAATTAATGTTGCTGACGTGTTACAGATCGTTCAGGACGTGGTGGATCAAATCTCGCTGGTGATCCGCTTCATCTCCGCATTTGCAATCCTCGCGGGCGCTGTAATCCTTGCGTCGAGCATTGCTGGCACGCGCTTCCGCAGGGTGCGCGAAGTTGTGATCCTCAAGACCCTTGGCGCCACGCGCCGCCGGGTCGCAGAGATCTTCTCGGTCGAGTTTCTGGTCCTGGGAGTGGTGGCGGGCTTGATGGGGAGCCTGCTCGCAACGGGGTTCGCGAACATTCTGTTACCCCGGTTGCTTGACGCACCCGTCCGTTTCGATGTGCTGCCGAACCTGATTTGCATCGTACTAACCGCCACAGTGGCAAACCTTGCCGGGTGGCTGGCCAGCTTTCGCATTCTGGGTCAGAAGCCACTTGAAATCCTCCGAGAAGAGTAGGGTGGCCCTGTTGTTGCTAAGAAAGTGCCGGAGTCACTCTTATGGCAGACCAACTGGAAACACTCAAGTCGAAATATCAATCGGTGCTAAACACCATTTCACAGAAGGGCGTGCAACTACAGCATGTCAATATGGCGGGCAATAAGCTTTACATTCAAGGAGCCGCTCCTTCTGAAGACATCAAGAACGAAATCTGGAATCAGATCAAACTGGTCGATCAGAACTTCTTAGACCTGACAGCCGATATCTCGGTTTCACCCCAGGCAGCCAGCACTCAGACAGCGGGCGCGGCTGCGGGTGGCGAAAGCCAGCGTACTTACACCATCCAGCCCGGCGACACGCTCTCCGGCATCTCCCAGCGTTTCTATGGAAAGGCTTCGGAGTATTCGAAAATCCTGGACGCGAACAAAGACACCATCCCCGATGCTGACAAAGTTCGTGCCGGACAGACCATCGTCATCCCATAAACATCAACCTGCTACTGCTTCTAGCAACGCCTCGGCATCCTGGGGCGTTGTGTAGAAGTGCGGAGACACCCGTATCCATCCGGAACGTGGCGCAACCATGAACTTAGTCTGCTTTAGCCTTCGTAGTGTTACCAGGTAGTTCTCGTTCGGTCTCCGAAAACTCACAATACCCGCTGAGTTTTCCTGTGTGCGAACGCTCAACAGTTCGCAATCGGTAGCGCGCAGCCGAGCCGCAATTTGATCCGCGCGAGCCAAAACCGCATGTCCCACTTCTTTAATCCCTACCTCAAGTAAGAAATCGATTGATGCGCGAAGGCCGTAACATCCGATCGTATTGAGCGTTCCGCATTCATAGCGGGCAGCGCTGGGCCGCAAAGTCATATCGCGGGATGCGTAGTCGTTAAACTCCACAGTGTTGGTCCAGCCAAACTCAGCCGGCTCAATTTCATCCTGTAATTCCCGCCGCACATACATGATCCCGCAGCCTTCAGGCCCCAATAGCCATTTGTGTCCGTCGGCGGCCAGAGCGGAAATGCGGCATTGCTCCACGTTCAGCGGAATCACTCCCAAACCTTGAATCGCATCCACGAAAAACAAGCACCCGTGCCGCGCGCAAATTTCGCCCAAAGCCACCAGATCCATACGATGACCGCTCAGGTACTGTACAAAGCTGACGGAGAGCACCCGGGCACCTTTGCAGGCTGAGTCGATTACTTCAAGTGGGTCCAGGTATGAAAGCCAGGTAACCTGCACCAACCCTTCCTGCTCCAGCTTCATCCACGGAAACACGTTCGCGGGAAACTCTTCGCGAAAGGCCACCACGCGGTCTCCCGATTTCCAGCGCAGCCCACGTGCGAAGAACGCGATGCCCTCCGACGTGTTCTTGACGATGGCGATTTCCTCCGCCGTGCTCCCGATCAAGCAAGCGGTGGAAGAGCGAAGACCATCGTATGTGGCAAGCCACTGATCGTAATGCCAGCTTCCCCAATTCAACACATCGTCCGCGTAGTTCTTCATCGCGTTCGCGGCACGCAGGCAAAGCGGGGCAACACCCGCATGGTTCAGATGGGTGATGTGTTCGCGAACGGGAAACTGATCGGCATAGCGATCCCAAAGCTCCATATAAACCAGAGTCTCACGGTGCTAGCGTAGGGAACACATAGGCATAGAGCACGACGATCACTCCAATCACCGAAGCCAGAAAGATGCTGTGCTTCAGGGTGAACCGGAACAGGCGTCCTTCATCGCCTGCCCGCATGCCCGTGGCCGCCGCGGCCACCGCGACACTGGTCAGGCTGATCATCTTGCCCATTACTCCGCCCGCCGAATTGGAACTCGCCATCAACACGGGGTTCAGCTTCAGGCTGTTCGCGGTAATCACCTGTAGGTTTCCAAACAGCGCGTTGGCGGAGGTATCACTACCTGTTAAGAACACGCCCAGCCATCCCAGCAGCGAACTGAAGAAGGGAAACAGCACACCCGTCGCCGCAAAAGCCAGACCCATGGTGGCGGTCGCGCCCGAATAGTTCATCAGGTACGCAAGCGCTAGCACCATCGCGATGGTGCCTTCAGCCGTCACCAATTGCCGGGCTGTCTTTCCCAGTGTGCGGAGCAGCGCCCCTGGGGACATCCGCAACACCAGCGCAGACGTGATTGCCGCAAAGAAGCAAGCCGTGCCAGAGGCGGTCAGCCAGTTGAAGCGGTACATCGCCTCATAGGGAACCGTCTTTGCCACCGCGGGGGGCATCCGCTGAATCTGGTTGTGCAATCCTGGCCAGGGGAAGTTCACAGTGGCCTGGTTCAGCACGCTCACCAGCGGCTTGTAGCTCCAGAGTAGTACAAAGATAACCAGCAGCCCGTAAGGCGCCCAGGCTAACCAGACATTGCGGGTCTGGACCGGGTGTACTTTCGCAACCGTGCCAGCGGGACGCCAGAAGCGAAGCAGCAAGACAAGCGCGCCCATGGCACCCACCGAAGAAACGATGTCGGTCAATTCCGGGCCGATAAAGTTCGACACCAGGAATTGCAAGCCGGCGAAAACCACTCCGCACAAGGCTGCGGCGGGTAGCACTCCTCTCAATGAGCCCCACCCACCCATCACCAGAATCAGGTAGGCCGGTATGAAAAGCGAGACCGGAGCACAGATGCGCCCCACGCCCGCGCTTAAGCGGTCCAGCGGCAAGGAAGTAATGCCTGCCAAGGTAATCAGCGGAATGCCGATAGACCCAAACGCCACCGGAGCCGTATTCGCCAGCAGACAGATTCCCGCCGCATAGAACGGCTCGAATCCAAGTCCGGTCAGCATGGCCGCCGCAACGGCAACGGGTGTCCCGAACCCTGCCGCTCCTTCAAGGAACGCGCCGAACGCGAACGCAATCAGCAGCGCCTGCATACGCCTGTCGTCGGTAAGCCGCCCCACGGAATCCTTCAGCACTTCGAACTGCCCGGTCTCCACCGTGATGTTGTAAAGCAGGATGGCGGAGAAGACAATCCAGCCAATGGGAAAGATGCCGAACGCGGCACCATAGCTGATCGCTGCCGCCCACTGCGGCACGGGCATCCCGAACACCCCCAGCGCCACGGCGGAGGCTGTTGCCAAACCAGCCAACGCGGCCAGCCAGGCGGGCTTGCGCAGCACCCCCAGCAGGACCAGGAGAACCAGAACAGGTAAGGCAGCCACCAGCGCCGAAAGGGGAACGCTCTGAAGAACGGGAGAGTAGTTATGCTGCCAGATCATCGAAGAGTGCGATCATATCAGGACAACCTCGACGGCCACAAACCTGCTACCCATGAACGAATCAAAATGGCGGAAGAAAGTCCTCTAGAGGTCGCCGGATTTTTCCGGCGGCTGTTCAAAGATCCGGACTTCACCAAACGCGCGGCGTTCCTGCGGGCGGTCCCGCTATTCCAGGACTTGGGCATGCGCGATATCGGCTACCTGATTCAAAGCCTGTTCACGAAGAGCTATGCCGAAGGCGAAGCTCTCTTTAAAGAGGGCGACATCGGCCGCGCGCTCTTCATCGTGGAACAAGGTTCGGTCGATCTTGTCAAGAACGCCGGTGAAGGCCGGACGCAACTTCTTGCCACGGCGCGCACCGGCGATTTCTTCGGAGAGATGGCGCTCATCGAAGAGCAACCGCGCTCAGCGGCTGCCATCGCCTCAACCGACACAGTGGTGTACCTGCTGTACCGGACTCGCTTGTTCGGGCTGATGAAAGCCAGGCCGCGCGTCGGCGTCACCATCCTGAACCAGTTGGTCAAATTGCTGTCAGCGCGGCTGCGCTCCACTTCTGAACGCCTGGTTTCGACGGTGGAAGTGCCAATGGAGAAGCCATGATCTCCCGCAACGAAAACCGCATCTTCGCCCTGATGATGGTTGTGGCTCTTGTCATCCTCACGTACTTTCTGCTCAGTTCTCTCGGTGAAATCGTATTCCTGTTTTTCCTGGGAATCGTGCTCGCCTATCTTGTTAATCCGTTGATTGTGCGCCTCGAAGCGCGGGGCTATCGACGCAGCCGGATTGTCATTGGTTTTTATGCGGCCGTCGCGCTGATCCTCGTTTTGGCGGCCCGCATTCTGGTGCCACTGGTGATTGTCACTGTTTCGCAGCAGCATGCCCGCTTGAGCGAGTTTACGGGCCTGATCGACACGCTGCCCCTCGATATCGAGAAGAACTGGCTCACCCGTCTGCCGGTCGGTTCAGAACAAGCCATCGCCGGCATGGAAGCTGGACGCCACTGGCTGCAGCACTCTCTTTCCGGTCTGCCGACCGCGCTGATAAGCTTTTCGCCCAAGCTGCTTAACCTTCTGGTGCTGCCGCTGCTCACTTATTTCCCCCTGGTCGAAGGGCCGCGATGGATGGACGGCCTGATCCGGCTTTGCCCGCACCGCCACGTGGAGAAAGTGGTTTCCCTGGTCTATCAGATCGACGGCGTGCTGGGCAGTTATCTGCGTGGACTCATGCTTGATTGCCTTTGCTTTGCCGTGGTCACATGGCTCGCGCTTTCCATGCTCGGTCTCGATTACGCCCTTGAACTCGCCATCCTGGCCGGCCTGGTCAACGTGATTCCTTACCTGGGCCCTTTCAGCGTGGCAGTTCTTTCAGCCGGAATCGGCTACATGCAGTTTCACGATATCAGCGTGGTCTACAAAATTCTTCTCACCATCATGGCCATCAAGTTCATCGATGACTGGATTTTGCAGCCGCTGATCATGCGGCATGCGGTGGAACTGCATCCGCTGATCGGCTTGTTTCTGATTGCCGCCGGTAGCCAGATGTTCGGCTTCTTCGGGCTGGTGTTCGCGGTTCCGTTTGCGGCGGCGGTGCAGGCCGGAATACGCGTGTTCTATGACTGGTACATCGCGGAAATAGGAGATCACCCCACGTCCTTCTCCCGGTATGTGACCCGAATTCCCAGCGTTTAGATTTCGTGCTGGAAGCGCTCGCGGTAAAGCTCTTCGAAACCGGAGGCAACTTTGCCGTTGACGAAATACATGTCTTCCTGAAGCAGGTCTTTGGTCTCAATCTGCCCGCGGTACTCGCACTCGAAAAACCCTTCCACCAGGCTCTTCATATGCGCCGAGATATTGATGCGGTTCGGCTCACTGCACGTTTCCAG
>JAYTGM010000154.1:0-2296 GCA_043733425.1 Terriglobia bacterium | reverse complement strand
CGGATGTGGGCCCGCAGCTTTGGAGTTCGGCATTTCTTCCTTCGCTTTACCAAGGCACTTACGTTCCCAACGACGAAGCGGACCCGGAGAAGATGATTCAACATCTGCGGTCGCAGAGCGGCGGTTCGGTGGGCGAGCAAAAAGCGCGCGTGGACCTTTGGGAAAAGTTGAACCGCATGGATCTGGACCGCCGAGGCCCGGATGCTCAACTGGAAGGCCGCATTCAATCCATGGAAGTAGCGTACCGGATGCAGGCTGAGGCGATGGATGCGTTCGATGTCGCGAAAGAACCGGAAGCGGTGCGGGCCCGTTATGGTGTGAAGGCGGGGAAAGATACCAGTGAAATGAAGATTAAATCAGCCACGCGCGATGGCGATTTTGCGCGCGGCTGCCTGGTGGCCCGGCGCCTTGTGGAACGCGGCGTCCGCGTGGTGCAGGTGTATTTCGGTAATGACAAGCCATGGGATTCGCACCATGACATTCTGGTACACCGCAAGCTGGCGCAGCAGGCAGACCAGCCGATAGCAGCGCTTCTGCAGGACCTGAAAGCTTCGGGCATGTTGAAGGAAACACTGGTGATCATCGGCGGCGAATTCGGGCGCAGACCCTGGACGGAAGTAGCAGGCCGTATCAACGTGCAGAACGGGCGCAACCACAATAACGAAGGCTTCACCTATTTGCTGGCGGGCGGCGGCGTAAAGGGTGGCACCGTATATGGCGCGACCGATGAATTCGGGTACCAGGCCGTGGAAAACAAATGCCATGTGCATGACCTTCACGCCACCGTGCTGCATCTGATGGGGCTTGATCATACGCGGCTCACGTTCCCGTATAGCGGCCGCAATTTCCGCCTGACGGATGTGGCGGGCAACGTGGTGAAGCAGATCGTTGCCTGATGTCGTCATCATCGGTGCTGGCATTGTGGGTGCCAGTGTTGCTTATCATCTGAAACGCGCGGGCGTGCAGGATATAGTGTTGCTGGAGCGCGAAGCGCATACTGGCAAGGGCTCAACGGGCAAGAGCATGGGCGGTGTGCGCGCCCAGTTCGCAACCGAGCCGAATATCCGGATGTCGATGCATTCCATAGGATTCTTCAGGGAGCACGCGGAGCAGACTGGCTACCGGGCGCAAGGATATCTTTTCGCCGCCACCATGGAAAAGCATCTGGCCTATTTGCGCGCGAACCGGGAATTACAACATGCACTGGGCCTGCACGAAGCGCGTGAACTTTCCACGGCAGAGATTCGTGCCGCCGTTCCCGAAATGCGCACGGACGATGTGGCGGGCGGCAGCTTCTGCCCTACTGACGGCTTTGTAGACCCGCACAGCACGCTGCAATTTTTTCTGGAAGGCACGCGTGTAAATAAGAACACGGCGGCAACCGCGATCCGGACAAAAGCCGGTAAGATCACGGGCGTCGAGACAGCCGACGGGTTGCTCGAAACACAAGTTGTTGTGAATGCCGCCGGGGCTTGGGCTGCGCAGGTGGCGGCGCTAGCGGGGGTGAACCTTCCTGTCATACCGCTACGCCGGGCTCTGGTCCCAACTGAACCGTTCAACCGCCTAAGCCATGCGTTGCCGATGGTGGTGGACATGTCGACAGGCTTTCACTTCCGCCCGGAATCGCTGGGCTTCCTTCTGGCCTGGAATGACCCCGCGGAGACGCCGGGTTATCGCACGGGCGTGGCACCGGGTTTTATTGAGAAGCTTTTGGATCATGCGGCAGACCGCGTGCCGCTCTTCGCCGAAGTGGGGATCGATCAGCGGCGGGCCTGGGCGGGGTTCTACGAAGTATCGCCGGATCACCACGCAATTTTGGGCAGCGTTCCGGGCGTTGAGGGCTTCTATTGCGCTAACGGTTTCAGCGGACATGGGGTCATGCATTCGCCGGCTACCGGGCAGATTCTGGCCGATCTGATTACCACCGGCAACACCGGTGTGATGGATGCGGGCGCGCTTTCGCTGGACCGGTTCCGGACCGGAAAACTGTTGCACGAGACTGCTGTTTTGTAGTGTGCGCGCACGGCACGGCTTACACTAAAATGTGACGTCTCCCGCCGCCCTGCCCACCTTGCACGATCTGGCGGAAGCCCGCGATCTGCGGGAAGTTCTAAAGTGGTTCACGCGCGAAAAGTTGTGGATCAACGATATTCACCAGCAACTCTGCCGCGTACCCGCGCCAACATTTCTTGAGCAGCAGAGGGCGGCCTGGTTTCTGGCGCAATTCCGTTCTTATGGCTGCACAGCAGCGCTGGACCGCGTGGGCAACGTGCTGGCCAGCCTCTCACCCGATGCG
>JAYTGM010000153.1:0-6534 GCA_043733425.1 Terriglobia bacterium | reverse complement strand
CACCCACGCCGATGCCGTGGCCGTATGACTTGGGGCTGGCTATGTGCTTCACGAATTCTCCATTTTTGGGCTCGTACCACGCCACGGGATCGGCCGTTGTAGCACTTCCAAATTGCGGGATTACCTCACGGGCTTTGCCATCGTTATCGAGGTCTACCAGGAAGGCGAACTCGATATTGTGGCCGGTATCGATGACGTGCTCTTTCCATTCGCCGCCGCTTTTGCCGGGGTTCTCATTCCACCAGAGTTTCTTGGCGAACCAGGCGCAGCTAACGATATCGGTGTTGCCATCGCCGTTGACGTCAATCGGCAAATCACTGAAATCGTCGATGTAGTTCTGGGTGTAGTTCAGCGAGCGAAATTTGTGTTTCGTCCAATTGGGGCCCTGGAACCAGTTTTCACCGCTGATCAGGTCCGGGATGCCGTCGCGGTTCACATCGGCGGTGGCGCATGCTTCGCTCGCGCCTAGATCGAGCGTGTGTTTTTCAAATTCAATATCGGAGGGGCGTGAAGCGGTAAAGCCGGCTGCGGCGATGACGAGGGCGGCGGCTGAGAGCCACGCAATTCGATTACGCATGATTGGGCTGATTGTGTCACAGAGTTCGCATCTGGCGGAGCAGGGCAATGAGGGAGCTAGCGCCAGCTGCATCATTGCCGTAACGGAATGCCTGATAGCCAAGCGTAAATTCATGAACCGCGCCGGCGAGTTTAGAGGGTGGAAGGGAGGAAGCAAACTCTGCCGGAGTGAAAGACAGCGGTTTATCGTAACCGCGCGATTTCAGAATCCGGAGCATGCGGCGGTAAAGGATGGAGGCGTCGGCATGGGTGATGCGTCCACTGCGGACCTTATAGCGGTGCAGTGCATGGCGCACCAGACGCAAGGCGAGCGGCATAGCGAAGGGAAGGGAGCAGAGCAGCACGCCGAGGCAGATCAGGAGCGTTTTATGCAGGGAAACCCACGCGGTCCATTCCGCGCGCCAGAGTTTGAAGTTAGGATTCCAGTTCGCGCCCACTTGCTGGGTAGTCTCTTGAAGCTGCGCCGCAAGCGTGATTTGCTGGTTGAGATCGTAGTTCACTACCCACTCCTGCCAGAGCGTTTGGGCAGCGTCGAGATACAAGGCGAGGCGCGCCAGCAGAGCGTTGGCGGGAGCGCGGGAGACGGCGGGAGTGGGATCGAACGTGGTCCAGCCGGAACCGGGGAGCCACGCTTCCACCCAGCTATGAGCATCGGAGGCGCGGATGATGTAGAGCCCGTTGATGGGATTGAAGGTGCCGCTTTGGAAGCCATTGACCATGCGGGCGGGGGTGCCAAGCGTGCGCAGCATGACCGTCATGGCGGAGGCGAAATATTCGCAGTGGCCTTTCCTGCGTTCGAAGAGGAAATTGGCGAGGGGATCTGGATTCGTGTTGCTGGGCAGACTGAGCGTGTAGCCAAACTGTGTGCGCAGGTAATGTTCGATATTTGCGGGAGTTGCCAGTTCGCGCGCGAGAGAAGCAATGCGCGGATCGAGCGGCGGCAATTCCAGATAACGTGCGCGATCTGAGGGAGCGAGTGTTGCCAGAGACGCAGGACGTAACGGATAGGGGATAAAACTCGAAATTTCGTACCGCAGATTTTCAGGAGCGCCTGAAGCGAAGCGGAAGCCGCCAGAAGCGGTGCGGAGGACGCGCCCGGCGCTCAGGTTCAGGAATTCTGGCGTGCCTGCGACGAAGATGGCATCGGAATCACTGGGGTTGAGATCCACGCGGTATGAGAAGCGCATGCCATCGCGGCGGCTGCGCTGCAGAAGATCGGCGACTTCGACAGGTGCTTTGCGGGGCAGCACTTCGCGGCGGGCGAAATCGGGATCGGTCCACTTGTGCCCGTCGAAGCGGCTGAGCGCGGCACCGCGCCACTTCAGGTTCCCCGGCATGTGGTGAGAATACGGACGCACATGCATGACGGTGCGGGTATCTTTTTGAATCTCTCCAATTTCGCCGAGTGTGACTTCATTTGAAAAGCCACTCAAGTGGTAGCGCGCCGTAACCAGGTGCCGGAACGCTGCGTTCGCGGAGCGCGGCAACAGGACGAACAAAGCGGCGCCCAGAACCAGGATGCCGGAGGTGATGAGCGCCGCCGTGAGACTGAGGCGCGGACCGATGCGGCCCACACCGCGTTGCGCGACGAGGCCGGGCTTCTGAAAACCTCTGCGAATTTCCGCGCTGGTTGCCGCCGCGATGGCGCATACCAGGTACACGGCAAGACAGGCGAAGAAGTTCAGATTGACCGACAGCATGGCGGCGGCAACAAGTTCCAGCAATGCGATGGAGGCGGTGTACAGGTAATCGCGATTCGTGCGCGCGGTGAGCACTTTGATCACGGCGAGGAAGCAAACCAGATGGACGGTGGCCTCAAGCAAGCCGCGTGAGAGCCAGAAATAATCGGCGGCAAAGAACGCGATGTAGGCGAGAGTGACTGCGTTGATGACCAGATCGGGCAGGTGCAATTTAAGCCAGCCGGCGACGGTGGCGGCGCGAAGAGCGAGGCCGAAGGCGACCAGGATTACAGTTGGGGTATCGAGGAAGCCGGAACCTGCAACTGCCAGGAAACCCGCGGCGACCAGACCGAGCAGCGAAAGCTGGAAGAAACGCTCGACTGCCTGCTTCACATTTCCAGTTTAGCGGCTGCCGAGTTATTGCGAGCGGGGCAAACTGCGTTCGATTTGTCCGACCAGGGCGGTGGCGGAGGCATTGTCCGCCATCTGCCAGTGAATGACGACGAAGTACTTCGCGTTGAACACAGTAACGGTTTGCGCGGAGGCGCGCCATTTCTGCGTCATCTCTAGTCCGGCGGCTTCGGATTTGAGGGCGTACACATCTACGTTCGCAACACCGGGCCCAGTGTATTGGGCACGCCAGCTTTTGCTGAAGCCGAGACCGCGCACGCTGTCTGGAGCGGCATCGGGATTAGTTTCGGCTATATCTTTCAACTTCCAACCGAAACTCGCGCTTTCCGGCAGTTTCGGCGGTAAGGCGGGCGAACCGGCACAGCTAACCAGTAAGATAGAGAGGAAACACATCGAAAAGATCTTCATTGTCCTTAACCATTCTTAACGATCCACAAAGAGAATCCACACAGATTTTCGCTGAAAGATTTGCAACTGAAGGCGTTCTGGCGCGATTGCGCGAGATATCCGGCCGTGCGCGGGTGTCGCTTGAAAGCCTGAAGGCCGCGGATGATGCACTGATCCCGCTGGTTACGGAGATGGATTCCGAAGGCCTGGTCACCAAGTGCTCACTCGGCATCTACGATCTGCCGTGGCAAGCCCTTGAGCACCCGGGATGGGCCGCGCAGGTGAAGGCAGAAACGCAGGCGATTCAGAAGCGTTTAGAAGAGGCGCAAGGCGTTCCGCTGCGGTTCATTATTTGGGCCGGGATGGGCGGGTCGATTGAGGACAAGACGCTGTATAACGCGGCGCATTTGTTGCGTGGCGGACCCCGGCTGTACTCACTCGATTCCACAGACCCAGGCAAGCTGCGCGCGATTGTGGAAGACATGCAGCGACGTTCCGGCGAGCCGCTGGGCGCCCTGCTGAAGAGCACGCTGGTGGTGGGCATGGCCATGGGCATGACCAGCTATGAACCCGTGGTGAATCTGCAACGGCTGGCTGAATTGTTCGAGCGCAATGAGGTGGATGCGCGGGCGAACTTCATCTATATGACGCTGCCGGATTCCGTGTTGGACCACTTTGCCGGGCAGCGCGGATTTGAGCGCATCACGTTGCAACCGGACGGGCGGAACTCGACAGCGGGCCGGCATAGTGCTCCTTTGACGCGCGGCAGTCTGTATCCCCTGGCATTCGCGGGTGTGGATCTGGAGCAGTGGATTGCGGGCGCGCAATTGAGCGATGAGGAGGTTGCAGAGGCTTGGAAGCTGGCAGCATTCCTGCATGCGCAGGGTTTGGAGGGGCGCGATAAGGTTTCACTGCTGCTGCCGGAATCTTGGAGCGCGGCGGGGCTTTGGACTAAGCAGGATGTGGAAGAGAGCCTGGGCAAGAGTGAGGCGCTCGGCATCAAAATCGTGATCGATGAGAAGGTTCGGCTTCGCAGCTTCCGGCGCATTGACGATGCCAAGCAGGATCGCGTGTTTCTAGTGTTCCAGCGCAAAGGCGAGGCGCATCCGGAGGCGAAGCAGATCACCGCGTTGCGGCATGCGGGGTATGCGGTTGCGATTGTTACCTGCGCGGCGGCCAAGCCGCTTTCGTATTACATGCAATACATCCACTATGTGGTGGGCGGGCTGGGATATTTGCGCTGCATGAATTTTGTGACGCAGCCTTCGGTGGAGCTTTATAAATCGATTGCGAGTGAGATTTATAAAGAAGCGGAAGCAGCGGGTGGGACGGCGAATACACCGCACTGGCAAGAACTGCGGATGCCGCACCCGCGAGAACTAGCGAATAAATTGAACAAGCTCGATTTCGAATATGGCGAGCTCACGTGGTTCGGCGATCTGCGGTATAGCGAAGAGGGCCGCGCGCTGCGGGTGAAGCTGGAGCGCATTGCGGACCGTGTGTTCCGGTCGCGGTTGAAGATGCCGGTGGATATTTATGAAGGGCCCGCGATGAACCACTCGTATCACGAGATGGTGATCGGGCACGGGCGTTGTTTCAGTATCGTGATGACCGCGGCGAAGCAGTCGCGTTTCCAGGCGGCACACTACGAACCGGATTACCACATGGCGCAATTCCTGGCGACGAAGCTTGCTCTGGAGCAGCGCGGGCGTTTGGTGAGCGCGTTTGCAGTGGAAGACCTGGATGCGTTGGACGAATACTTCCTGGAAGTGGCGAAATTTCTGTAAGGTATGGCGAATAAACTAGCGCGTCCCAAGGGGAAGCAGGTGCCGCAGGTGCGCGGCGGGTTGCCCTGTGTGGTTCTGGTAATTGGACTGGTAATTTTTGTGGGCGTCTTATTGTTCCTGGTGATGAAATATGCGAGTTGATGGGCGGGCGGTCGCACAGTTGCGGCCGGTAGAAATACAGACGGGATTTTTGGCGACGGCCGAAGGGTCCACGTTAATTACGATGGGTGGGACGCGTGTGCTGTGTGCCGCCAGCGTTGAAGACGGGGTGCCTCCGTTCTTGCGCGGGCAGGGAAAGGGCTGGGTGACGGCGGAATATTCCATGCTGCCGCGCGCCACCGCGAAGCGTACCGCGCGTGAAGTGAACAAGGGCAAGCCTTCGGGGCGCACGCATGAGATCCAGCGATTGATTGGGCGTTCGCTGCGTGCCGTTGTCGATATGGAATTGTTGGGCGAGCGGAGCATTCTGCTGGATTGCGATGTGTTGCAGGCGGACGGCGGTACACGCTGCGCTGCGATTACCGGTGCGTACGTGGCGTTGGGGATTGCGTTGAAGAAACTGGTGGACACGCGGGTGTTGAAAAAGATGCCGCTGCGGGATTATCTGGCCGCGGTCAGCGTGGGGATTGTGCGGAAGGAAGCAATGCTGGACCTTTGCTACGAAGAAGATTCGAAAGCGGAGGTGGATATGAACGTGGTGATGACGGGTGCCGGCAAGTTCGTGGAAGTGCAAGCCACAGCGGAGCAGCAGGCGTTCGACGATGAGCAAATGGCGGAGTTAACGAAACTGGCGAAGGGCGGTATTGCGGAACTGATCGCGGTGCAGCGCGGATTGTTGCAACTGCCGTGACCTTGTATTGCGCGACTGGGAACGAGGGGAAGTTGCGCGAGTTCCGGCTGGCAGCGGGGGCGGGCTTTGCGATAGAGCCGCTGATGGGGATTGCTGCTCCGGAAGAGACAGGCAGCACCTTTGAAGAGAATGCCGCGGAAAAAGCGGTGTACTATAGCCGGTCCGCACCGGGCCTTTTGTTTGCCGATGATTCCGGGTTGGAAGTGGATGCGCTGGATGGCGCTCCGGGGATTTATTCAGCGCGTTATGCGGGCAACGATGCGGCCAATAACGCGCGGGTGTTGCAGGAACTTGAAAACGTTACGAACCGGGCTGCGCGGTTTGTCAGTGTGATTGCGCTGGCGGAACAGGGGCGGCTAGTGAAGACATTTCGCGGTGAGGTGGAAGGGGAGATATTGAGTGAGGCACGGGGAACGGGCGGATTTGGATATGACCCGCTGTTCTGGTATCCGCCGTTTGGGTGCTCTCTGGCGGAGGTGGAAGCGGAGCGGAAGCATGCGGTGAGCCACCGGGGTAAGGCGCTTGAGGCGATGCTGGCTTGGCTGCGGGACCGGCAGCGATCTTAAAGTAAAGTGGCCTGCCGGTGCTAGACTGGCGCTATGAAGCTCACCATTGGCCTGGATCGGGAGATCGATGGCCGTTGGATTGCCGAGATTGCGGAATTGAATATCCTGCTGCACGCAGCTTCCCGGCCGGATGCGGTTCGACAGGCTGAAGCTGCGGCTCGGGAAATCGTTAAGGATCGCATTGCGCACGGCGAATTGCCCCCGGATTCCGCAAATACTAAGTTCGATGTTGCGGCGTGAGTCTGCGGCCCTCGACTAAAGCCAAGCGCGTATTTGCT
>JAYTGM010000152.1:0-6536 GCA_043733425.1 Terriglobia bacterium | reverse complement strand
CCGGTTCATAGCCCAACGGAGAACGCGCGGCAAATTGCGATACATCGCCCAGTGTGAAATCTGTGTTGAGGAATTCAGGGGAGAAGCTATCCACCAATCCCGAGGAATGTGCCATGAGCTGCCAGACTTTTGGGCACTGATTGGGCTTTGTTCCGTCGGCCAGCCGTACACCGGTGAACTCCGGGAGGTGTTGGGCTACTGGGTCTTGAACGGATAGCTTGCCGTCATCGACCAGACACATTAGCGCCGCACAGGTTACGGATTTAGACATCGAAAGAACACGGAAGAGGGAATTTCTGCTCATCGGTATTTGAGCTTCGCGGTCCTGCCACCCGAAAGCGCGGTAGCTCCCCAGCTTGCCGCCTTTCGAAATCAAGATGACGGCACCCGCCAGCTTGCTCCGTGCCGCAAAATCAGAGACGGCTCTTTCAATTTCCGCTATGCGCCCTGTTTGAAAACCAGCCTGAGCGGCATCTGCCTTGGGAACTGCTGGCTCAAGGAAGTTCTGCAGCCAACGCGGGGCAATCATTCCTTAAGAAAAGAACCGGCAACAGTCCGCAAAGGAGCGGTGAGCCTCCATGAAAGCGAATCCGTCAAGCCCTCAACGCGGGCTTCCTGCACGGCCGCAAGGTTTTGGAGATTCAGGATTGCCGCGTCCTTCCAGGCAATTTCTTGGCGTAAGCGGTCAGCCTCAGTCCGAAGAGCCAGCAGCATGCGGTTGAGCTGCTCTTCGCGGGTGGCCGCTGAAGCAAGTTTGTCCTCCAGAATACTCGCGCCTTTGCCGCGGTCCCTTAGCTGTGTTTTGGCGAAGGTCAAGTCCCATTCAAGACGTGTGCGTATACTTTCCTCGCGCGTTAACGTCGCCCGAAGGCCTGTCGAGTGGGCGCTCCACTCGCTAAGTTCCGCGCGCACTTGAGCAGTCTGCGCTGACGCAGCGGCAAGTTCTGTTTGCAGCAAAGAAATCTGGCTCTGCAAATTCTGGTAAGATTCCCATCCCGAATAAAGCTCGGGCGTTTTTTGCGAGAGGAGTATATCCCTCACTCCTTCCAGATTGAAGGTAACCCGCATGTCGAGCTCCAGCGTCAAGGGCGCGGTGGTTTTCATGCTGTCAGGCAAATCAAAAACAAATTGCGGATCGTTGCCCCAGCTAAAGAAGCTTGGCGTTTCGCCTGAACCGAGGCGCATGATTTGTTTCAGGCCATGGAATGCGGAAAGCCCGGCACCTTCCAGACGAAAACTTTCCGTTCCTGCTCTGTTGCGAACCGTAAGCGCGGAAATTTCAATCCAGGCAGGCGTGTTTACGGGATCAATGCGAATCGATCCACCAGGCGCACCTTTCGAAAGTTCGACCACATGGCTCTGCCAGACTCCGGCTTCCAGATTCACGACCACGCTTTCTTTTTCCACATAGCCCGCATCGGCCATTGCTGGAAACACCTGCAGGTAAGGCCTATCTGCTTCGGCCGCCCCTTGGGAATTTTGGCTGCGCTCCCGAAAATTCAGTAAATCTGCTGCGTCGTTGTAACAGTCTCGAATGTGCTCAGAGGTAAGGCTGTCCGCTTCGCAGAGCAATTGCAGAAACGCCGGAAGGGGCTCTCTGCCGCCTGGTTTTAACAGAACCCCTAAACCCCACCAGTGCAGGAAAGAAAAATGCCGATACTCGCGCGTAAGCTCTTCCCACAATCGCCACACTTCAAAATTGGCGTGCCGCACGTTGATGTCGTGCAACAGCACCACGCCGCCGGGTTTTACTTTCGGGAACCAGGTTTCAAAATCTTGCTTAACCGCTTCATAGGTGTGGAGTCCGTCGATATGAAGCAGATCGATGGAATCAGGCGCAAACTGCGCGCTTGCCTCGTCGAAGGTGCGGCGAACGAGAGTAGAAAACCTGGCGTACTTCTGCTGGTTATACTCATTCACCTCAGCGTAAACCGATTCTTCATAGAAGCCCGCGTGCGCATCCCCGCGCCAGGTATCCACGGCAAAGCAGCGGCAATCCGCGCCACTCTCTTCGACAGCCTGGCAAAAGCCGAAGTAACTCTCTCCGTAATGAGTGCCTAACTCCACCAGCAAGCTGGGCTGCAGTTCGTGAACTAAATCGCTGGCGAACGGCAGGTGTCCGGACCATGTACCTAAGTTGCCGGGGCGGTATCGTTTTGGAGAGAACCGCCGGAGCGGTAGCGACAAAAGTGGAGTCATTCGTCAGTGTTTAGGGAAGTTCGTAATAATCTTGCAACATATTAAAGTATCCTGTGCCGTGTGCTTCCGGTGTGGGTGTGTGCATCCGGCCGGCTTCCAGAAGAGCTTCATTGATACGAGCGGCTCCCGTACCTAAAGGAAGCAGTATACCCGTCCCGGTGCGCCGAAGGCGTTCTGCAACAGCACCAAGATCGAAGGCCACCGCGGGTAAACCGCAACGCAGCGCAATCGACAAAGTATACGAATAGGTTTCCGGCCACACGCTGGCAAGAAGAGCGACCCGGATACCCAGGCGCTCAATCATGTTTTCGACATCGTCTTCGCTGTAAGGTCCGGTAATCTCAACATTCGTGAGCCGGCTAAATTGATCATCGCCACTGGTGTATCCGATCACCACAAACTGCAGAGGGAGTGCCCACTCCAGCGCATGCGCCGCGCATTCCCTCAACACGCGGAGACCCTTGTGCCCGGAAAGCCGCCCAATGGCAGCCACCCGGATCACTTCACCTGGAGCGGCGTCTTCGGTGCGCCATTCCGGGGTGCCGATCCATTCCGGGTGAGCGCGCACGGCCACATTGGCTAGACCGAATTGCCGTTGTACCCGATCGCGCGTATCTTCTGAAGGGCAGAACACGCGGCGCGCGCCGGCCAGATCTGCCTGGGACAGATCTCGCAGGCGGGCCACCGCACCCCCTGTGCATGTTTCACAAACTTCAACAGGAGGTTCGCCGCAATACTCACCGGAATGGTTAACCAGAGTGACGCGGGGGCAGAACCAGGCGTAATCGTGAATCGTGATGTCGTAGGGAACGCCCAGCCGCGCGGGGAGTTCGAAAAGCTCGCGCGGAACGTCAACATTGGAGTGAATGTGAAAGTGACTCACGCGCAGACGCTTCAAATCGTGTATTAAACGTTCAAAATCCTGATCCATGCGGTACTTCAGATTTTCCACTCCCACAAGGGAATTGGCCGTAAGCATGATGCGGCGATCAGGCAACGCGAACAGGAGAAGGGAACTTACTCCATCTATCGCCAAACCTTGGCTCAGATCTTGCAGGTGCTTCTCCGTGCCACCTCCGCCGCCGTGCGTGACAAGGCAAAAGAACTCCCTGTTCAGTGCCATCAGTCTTGCTATATCGAGCTCTCTCTTGACCGGAAGTGAAGGGTCGTCCACCAGGAAGTCGGTTACAGAATCAGCGTAGAAAGGACACCAGCGTTCAAAAGCATCCTGGGCCATTTCTATTGCATTTGCATCGCGCTCTGCAAACGAGACAAACCCGCGATGCTTGACGAATACATTCGTGGCCAAAATGGTGCGCCAGCCTTGAGCAGCAGCATTGACGCTGAAGTATTTTTCCGCATAGTAGCCGCCGCTCGGCACGTCATTGTGGAAGAAGCCAAGGTCATCCAAACAACCGCGCCGGATATAGAGGCAGAAGCCCATAGCCGCCGGAATAGGAATGGTGCGCACGGCTCCGGTTTGGTTGCCGAGACGCTTAGCGATGTCGTCCAGGCGATCGAAGGGAGCATCATCCGGCAGATCTATGCCCCAGGCAGGATAGCTCAGGAACTCAGCGCGGTCGGTGAGCGGATTTACCATACCCGCGCCCGCGCCTTCATAGGCTGCGTTTTGCAGGCGAAACAGCCAATCGCCATGCACCTCGCAATCCGCCTGCAGAATGACCACGTCGCGATCGCGATGCAACATCATCGCGCGGTTCACGCTTTCCGCAAACCCGACACTGGCCTCATTCTCCACTAGTACGATGCGTTTATCGGATTCGGCTAAACCCCGAAGGAGCGCACGCAGGTCGCCGGCCGCGGGGTTATCCAGGACGCAAATCAATTGATAACGGCACCCGTTAGTTGCTCGCAAAAGGCTATTCAGGCAACGCTGTGTCTCGTTCAAGCCTGCATACACCGGCACAATCACATCTACCGGACGATCCCGGTGCGAGTCTCGGGCGCGGCGGGGAATGGATTGCGGATAGTGACTCCCCAGAGTGGAGTAGTCCCGGCGCGCGTAACGTTCCGTAAGCTGCTGCTGAATGGGCCGTAGAAAGCGGTGCTGCAGTTCCAGAATATCCGCCACGCTGCTGTCCTGCAAAAGCAGATCAGCGAAAATGTGCCGCTCTTCCGTGCTCAGGTGCAACTCAGGCCCGAGACCCTTGCCAGCCCACATCAACCGCTGCTCCAGATAGTGAAAGGCCGTGTTCAGTTGTTGGGCTGCCTTCACAAGACGCGGGCGCGCCACGGAGAGTACCGGACTGCCCTGCAGATCGATATCCGTTCCGGCAATACGAGCCAGAAGCACAAAAGACCGATCCATCTCCGCCGTCTTTCGCAACCGGTATTGAAACCCGATGGACTCGCGCAGATCATCGCGATGAAGATTCGCGATGGTGTGAGCGACTGCCATGCCGTTCAGGTGAATCTCAAGCGCAACCGGAGTTCCTGGCCGCGAACGGTCGATTGCCCAGCCGGAGATCAGGTTCTCAGAGAAAGGATCGATAAAGCCGTCGTATTCGCTTTCGAACTGTTGGCTGTGGATTTGTCCATCGCAGCGAATCTCAATCTGGTGTTGTTGCCCGTCAAAACAGAAGTTGGGTAGTGGAATGCGGAACTCAATTGGCTCAGGATCCTCCGCATCTAACTTTTCCGTCCTGTCGAAAACATCATCAATCCAGAGATCGACAACAGGGGTGGAACGATCGCCGTTGCTTTTGTTTCGCAATCGCCCCGTGACGAAGGACGCGCGAATGGCATCGACGTTTAGGGCCCAATTCACGAAGCGTGCTTCTGATCCAGCGTCTCCTCATAAACCTTGATGAAGAAATCGCGTGACGAGGGCGAGCAGCCCACATGCATGGTACCGGCTGATTCCTCGGCAAAGCCAAGGTACCCATTCCAGCCCATATCTTCCAAAACAAAATTCAGGCACTCTTTTTCATGTGGCGGCAAAATGTCGAAAGCCAGATCGAAAACCTGCCCCGTGCAATGAACCGGCAACTCTCCCGATGCCGCTTTTTCCTGAAAATCGAGCGGCCTCACCAGCGCAGTTACTTCGAGCGGAATAAATTTTTCGCCCTTCGGCTTTAATTCGTCAAACAGGCGGCGTGTCTCATAGGCAATGTAGGTGAGTGTGCCTATGGCCGACGGGGAAGCCTGCAGATAATAGTTTTGATTCTTCAGATCCCAACTGCCAATTGCGCCCGCGCCGGAAGTTCGTAACTGGAAGCCAAAAAATTCGGGTTTATCCAGCACGCGGGCCAAACTCTTTCCTTCTTCCCGTTTGAGATCTTCGCAGGAATGATATTGCAAATCCTGCGGCTTGAGCCATGCAGCGAGTCTGGTCGCCGCGCGCCGCGATGGGTCGCCTGAATTCCGGTATTGTTCCACCAGACTGCGGAACGCATCCGGGTCAGCCTTGTACAATTCCAAAAGCTGCTGGGCACGCATGATGCGGAAGAAGTAAGTGGGCGAGTAATCCCGGCCCATATGGTATTTTATGCGTTCGTAAATTTCGCGGTTATGCGCGGGATTAGCTGAAAAAAAGAGCCGCGGAACCGTGACCTGTTGATCACGCAAGCCGGGAGTCTGATGCGCCAATTTGATAAAATCTGAAACACAGCCTTCCCCGCAGTGGTATGCAAACACGGCAAGATCGCGACTGCCGAACTTTGCTTCCATGCCGGCCAGGTACTTGGCGGCAGCGGGAATCGCGCGTTCCGGAAGCAGCCGGTCATCACGCACCAGCACCTGGTACGGCACTCGAGTAGCTACCGTGCGGGTCACCATCTTCCCGCGTACCTTCACCCGCCTGGTTTCCCGCCCCGTGCGATATCGCGTGGCATACACAATCTGCAAGCCCGTGCGCTTGGCGGTAGCCCCAGAAAATTGCATGATGCCTTTCGGGCCGGCGGAACTTTGCGCTGTGGCATCCCCCCAGCTTTCCAGGTAGGCCACGGCTGCGATCAGGCTGGCGGGCAAGCCGCTTTCTTTAGCGGCGGAATCGAAAATTTTCTGTAGCTTCGGGCTGGTGATGCGCTGTGCGCCCTCAAGCGCATGAGAATCGCGCATTATGCTGAAGGTTTGAGAATCCGTCATCAGCTCCGTGCGCTTTTCGAGCACGGCGTCCGATACATCTTTTCGCTCAGCGCCAATTCCGGAAATCCGGTGAACGGGCTGGAAAAATTTGTCGTGGTGAAAAAAGCCAAACTGCGCGTGAAGGCTGCCTGCACAAGCGAGAACAAATATGACGGTGCGCATCTCTATTTTTCCGCTACCGGGTTTCCGGCAACCTGGCCTGTGATCCGGACATTGCGAAACATCGCGGT
>JAYTGM010000151.1:0-6555 GCA_043733425.1 Terriglobia bacterium | reverse complement strand
GTCCCATAGCGTTCCTGGCATCGTGGAATGTCACCCAAAAAATAAAGGCCTTCCATGCGTTGTTCCTGCTGATTGAAACCGCAACACTCGGCGTCTTTCTTTCACTTGACGGGTTCCTGTTCTATCTCTTTTTCGACCTTGTCCTGATTCCGATGTACTTCGTGATCGCGTTATGGGGCGGTCCGCGCCGCCTATACGCCTCGCTCAAGTTCTTCCTCTATACGCTGTGCGGAAGCGTGCTGATGCTGCTCGGTTTAATAGGGCTGTACTTCGCACACATCAGCCAGTTCGGCTACCCAAGCTTTGAAATAGCGGATCTGATGAAACTCACGCTCCCGCTCGCGACACAACGGTGGATCTTCTGGGCGCTCTTCGCGGGTTTCGCGGTCAAGATTCCCATGTTTCCCTTCCACACGTGGCTTCCCGACGCGCACGTGGAAGCCCCCACCGCCGGCTCTGTAGTGCTTGCCAGCCTGCTGTTGAAGCTCGGAACCTATGGCTTCCTCCGCTTTTCCCTGCCGCTGGTACCGCAAGCTTCCTCAGACCTCACCATTGTTCGCATCCTGCTCACACTGTCCATCATCGGCATCCTGTACGGCGCGCTGGTCAGCCTGATGCAGCGCGAATGGAAACGCCTGATTGCGTACTCGTCCGTTAGTCACATGGGCTTCTGCACGCTCGGAATTTTCGCATTGAACCCTATCGGGATTGCCGGCAGTATTCTGCAACAGGTGAACCATGGCATCTCGACAGCGCTGCTGTTTCTGCTAGCCGGAATGATGTATGATCGCCGCGGTGCGCGAGAGATCTCCGCTTATGGCGGGGTCGCCTCCTCCATGCCTCGCTTCGCTTTTATCTTCGGTGTGGCCGTTTTCAGTTCCGCCGGCCTTCCGCTGCTGAATGGCTTCGTCGGTGAATTTGCCATCCTGCAGGGCGCATTCCAGGTGAGCCGGACATGGGCCGCCTTCGGTGTGGCTGGCCTGGTGCTGGCCGCGGCGTATCTGCTCTGGCTGTATCAGCGCACCATGCTCGGTCCCATTACACATGAAGAAAACCGCAACCTGCTTGACCTGAATGCGCGTGAGACAGCGGTCCTGTTGCCGCTGGTGGCGCTGGCCTTTGCAATTGGCCTCTACCCTAAACCGCTATTCGACATCGTCCAAAAACCCGTAGCCGAACTTGTGGAAAGAGTTCATCACAAGTGAGCTATACGTCATCCGACAATTTCGCGTTAACACCAGAGATCCTGCTGATATTGTTCGGGTGCGCGCTGCTCTTCGCAAGCCGAAAATGGGCACTGCCACTGTTGTATGCGGCACTTGTTTTCACGGCGGTGGCTTTATTGCGCCAACACCTATGGCTCAATCAGAACCGTGTGGCGGAACTCACGGCATTCGGCGGTGCTCTTGCGGTGGACAGATTCGCGATATTCTTCGATGCTCTTTTCTTAGCAACTACCGCACTCGTTGCGGCCATAAGCAAACCGGTTATCAAACGGGACTTTCCTGAATACACGGCCATGCTGCTCTTTGCGCAATGCGGCATGTTCATCATTTGCGGTGGACAGGATCTGATCACCCTTTTCCTCGGTTTGGAGTTGATGTCTCTTTCGTTCTATATCCTCGCCGGCTTCACTCGCGAGGACCGCCGCTCGAACGAAGGTGCGCTCAAGTTTCTGATTCTTGGAGCGTTCTCAAGCGGCTTGGTTGCATATGGTTTCTCTCTGCTCTATGCCGTCTCAGGCTCAACGCGATTAAGCGTGATCGCAGCTGGGCTAGCCTCGCGTAACCCGCATGACGCACTGCTGATCCTCGCGCTATCTAGCGCCGGTGCGGGCCTGTTGTTCAAGATTGCCGCTGTACCGTTCCACATGTGGGCTCCCGACGCTTACGAAGGCGCCCCAATCCCGGTCGGGGCTTACCTTTCCATGGCGTCCACAGCCGCCGCCATGGCGCTCTTAATACGCCTTTTCACGGGGCCGCTCGCACCCGGCAGAACAGTTTGGGAACCGCTGTTGGCTGCTGCCGCGGTAGCCACTCTCACGCTCGGCAACCTTGCCGCTATAGCGCAGAGAAACATGAAACGGTTGCTCGCGTATAGTTCCATTTCCCACGCGGGTTACCTGCTGCTTGGCTTGGTTGCGGGTAATGCAACGGGCATCAAAGGCATCTCGGTTTACCTGCTGACTTACTTGTTTATGACCGTGGGGGCCTTTGGAGTTTTGGTGACTCTGCGCCGTGACGGTGGCCTGGCTGAGAACGTTTCCGACCTTGACGGGCTCGCCCGGCGTAGCCCCTGGAACGCGTTTCTGATGCTGGTCTTTCTACTCTCGCTTGCCGGCCTGCCCCCAACCGCGGGGTTCCTTGGGAAGTACTTTATACTCCTGTCACTAGTGGAAACGGGGCATTACCTTCTTGCCGCCATCGGCACACTGTACGTGATCGTGGCTCTTTATTACTACTTCCGGATTGTGCGCGCCATGTTCATGATGCCGCCCTCACAGACCGTCACCGTACAATCCAGCTTTTCCGTGCGCCTTGCGCTGGCGTTGAGCGGTGCATTCACCTTGGCCATCGGCATCTACCCCGAGCCATTCCTGCGGTTCGCCGAATCGAGTGTGGCGCGGTGACACTGGTATCACTGATCACCGCTGTCGTCCTGGTTGCCGGCGTTCCGCTGATCGCGCTCTACCTGCAACTGGTGGAACGCAAAGTTCTTGCTGATTTTCAAATCCGGCTCGGCCCCATGCGTGTCGGGCCGCATGGCCTTCTGCAGCCCATTGCCGATGTTCTGAAACTCGCGCTCAAAGAAGATCTCACCCCGGCGGATGCGGACCGTCTCCTGTTCTGGGCCGCACCGGTGTTTGCCACTTCAGCAGCGCTGGTGGCGTTTACCGTGCTGCCGCTCAGCGCAAGCATCTGGGTGATGGATGTAAATGTCGGCATCCTTATCGTGTCTGCTTCTGTAGCCATCGGCGTGCTTGCGGTCATTGCCGGAGGATGGTCTTCCAACAGCCATTATTCGCTGCTTGGCGCCCTGCGCAGCGCTGCGCAGCTGGTCAGTTTTGAAGTGGCGCTGGGGTTCGCTCTGCTCTCTGGCCTTACGGCCGCGGGCACGCTCAGCATGCAGGGCATTGTGCAAGCTCAGCAACAGCAGCGGATCTGGTTTGCCTTTTCAAACTACGGATTCATGTTGCTGCCGTTCGCTATTTTTCTGCTCGCCATAACGGCTGAGGCGAACCGCGCCCCCTTCGATCTGCCCGAAGCGGAATCCGAATTGATCGGCGGCTATCACACCGAATACAGCGGACTGCGGTGGTCATTCTTCATGCTTGCGGAGTACGCGAACATGCTGCTGGCTTGCGCCGTTGGGGTGACGCTCTTCTGGGGCGGATGGCTGAGGCCCTTCCCGAATACGGAGTGGCTTGCGTGGCCCCTGAATTCGGGCATCCCCGTGGCGCTTGGTGCTTACCTGGCATTCTCATGCGTCAATATGGCGCGTAAGCTGCGGCAAGCCCAACAGCGTATCGTTCTGATTACGTTCGGGCTCACCCTTTTCTTGCTGGGTTTGCTCTTTTTGTTCCCTTTCATCAGCACCCGCGCAGCCGCCCCATTCTGGTTTGTGTTGAAGCTTTCCGTTTTGGTTTACGCGATGATCTGGTTCCGCGGTACCTTCCCGCGGCTTCGTTACGATCAGCTCATGCTGCTCGGCTGGAAATACTTGATACCCGCCGGCATGGCCTGCCTTCTGATCAACGCCGTACTGGGTCTGTTGCCCTAAGAATCTTTCAGGCAGTCAGCGATGTCGCTCTCTTTCACCGCGCCTTCTTTGATCATCTTCCAGTACGGTTCCGTGATGTCCACCGTACTCGCTCCCTCGCCCATGCAGACGCCGCCATCAAGCACCAGATCCACCCGGCCATCCATGGTGCCGAATACCTCAATTCCGCTATGGCAAGTGGGCGCGCCTGAAATATTCGCGCTGGTCGAAATCACTGGGCGTCCCAAACGCTCAATGATGCCATTGGCGACCGGCGAAGGCGATTGGCGCACCGCCAATCGGCCCGTATTCCCGGTCACCTTGAGAGGCACTTTCGCGGCAGGCAAAATGATGGTGAGCGGGCCCGGCCAGAACCTCCTGGCTAACAGGTAAAACCGGTTGGATTTATCCCGCGACATCTCTTCCACCATCATCATGTCGCTCACCAATAGTGGCAGGCTCCGGTGCGATTCCCGACCCTTAGCCAGAAAGACCCGGGACACGGAACGCAAGTTGAAAGGATCCGCGATCAGAACGTATAAAGCGTCCGTAGGAATTGCGACTACCTTGCCGTCCGCGACCGCCGCAGCTGCTCTCTCAATGGCTTCTTCGGAAGGTTTCTCAGGGTCTACTTCAATTAGGTCAGTCGCCACGTAAACGTCAGGGTAACAAAAAAGGCGCGGAGGGAGGCTCCGCGCCAGATAAACAAAACAGACAGGCTAAGTTTACTTTCTTGAGAAGAATTTCGACAGATACGTCTAGAGACCCAATGGCCGTGGGAATGTTTCGGTTATGTGAGTGGAAAGTCAGGCCATAGCCGCGGTAGCTTCCTGTAACTGTGTATCGAAGGAATAACCGAACCCACGAACCGAGTGAATCACAGTTGGATTCGCCGGATCTTTCTCAATCTTCTGTCTTAAGCGAAGGATATATACATCAACAGTACGATCTGTAATGGCGCGGTCCTGGCCCCATACGGCGTTCAGTAACTGCTCGCGGCTGAATACCACGCCCGTTCGGCTCATCAGAAATTCCAGGAGCCGAAATTCAGTGGCAGTTAAAGCGATGGGCTGGCCATCGAGCCTGGTTTGGCAGCTACTGCGGTCTAATTCCACTCCGGCACCCTTTAAAACACGGACCGGGGTGCCCTGCGAGCGGAACTGGAGCTTGATGCGGGCAATTAGTTCCCGAATGAAAAACGGTTTGACGATGTAATCGTTCGCACCCAGTTCCAGACCGACAATGCGGTCAGTTTCCGAGGCTCTCGCCGTCAGGAAGATTACCGGAACCTGCATCAAATCAGCATCCTTCCGGATGCCCTTGCAGATTTCGAGCCCGTCGGAATCGGGAAGCATGATATCCAGCAGAATTAAATCCGGGCGTACCCGGCGGCAAAGCTCGAGAGCTCCTTTTCCGGTTTGCAAACCTGTCAGTTGAAAGCCTTCTTTTTCCAGGTTGTACTTGAGAAGCGCGAACAGATCGACGTCATCTTCAATTAAGACAATCTTCTTCATAACTGAAGCAAGAGTAGCTTGTGGCATGTTAAGGAACGGTTAAGAATCGGTAAATTCCGGGTGAAGTTCAAACCGGTATCCAAATCCGCGCACCGTCACCAGATAGCGGGGTTGTTCAGCCACTTCCTCGATTTGTTCGCGCAGGCGGCGGACATGCACATCCACCGTGCGCGGGCTGACGAAACGCTGTTCACCCCAGACTTCGTTCAAAAGCTGATCGCGCCCGTACGCGTGGTCTGGATGGGCGATGAAGAACTCCAGCAGCCGGAATTCCGTGAGGGTCAGTTCCAGTTCCCGGCCATTCATGTAGAGCCGGTGAGCGGCGTGGTCTACCCGGAAGGGACCGAGGGAGGTCTCCTTCGCGGCAGCTTCAGGCTCTTCCCGCCGCAGATGGGCTTTCACGCGGGCGACCAGTTCGCGAGGGCTGAAGGGTTTGGTGATGTAATCGTCGCCCCCCAGTTCGAGGCCAAGCACGCGATCGACTTCGTCGGACCGGGCGGTCAAAAACAGGACAGGGGTGCGCTCTAACGCCGGAGTTTTGCGGATCTGGCGGCAGAGGTCGAAGCCATCGATATCGGGAAGCATCACATCCAGCAAGATGAGGTCCGGCTTCCAGGATTCCAGGTCGGCGAGCGTGCCTTTGCCGCCCTGCATGACGCGGGATTGGAAGCCGTTGCGGTTGAGATTGTATTCCACCAATGAGGCCAATTCGGCTTCATCCTCAACGATGGCGATGCGCTTAGCCACGAGCTAAAAGACGTTGCCGCCAGTGATCGTTCAGCCGGATCAGAGAGAACAGTCCGAGAAGTAAGAGGAGTGCGAAACCGACAAAGTGCCACGAGTGCGCTTTCAGGTAGCTGCCGGAACCTTCTCCCAGGTGGATGCCGAGCCAGGCATCCCCGAAGAAGCGGAGAAATCGTGCAAGCATCACGGTCAAAAGAAACGGGCGTACTCCGGTTTGGAGCGCTCCCGCGGAGACGACGAATAGCTTCAGCGGCAATGGAATCGGCAGCAAAGCGGGTATGAACACCGTAACCAAGCCATACCGTTCGAACCACAGACGAAAGCGGCGAACGCGTTCCGGATTACCCGATTTTTCAAGGTACCTGCGCCCGCCACTGCGCGCGATTCGAAACAGCAGGTAATTACCGCCGAGCGACCCGGTAAAGCAGGCAATCGCGCCCAGATAAGCCGACTGGGGAGTTTTGACCGCGATCAGAATGAGCAAGGCGTCAAGGCCGGTGGCCACGGGAACTCCCACAGAATCAATGAATGAGAGCAC
>JAYTGM010000150.1:0-2313 GCA_043733425.1 Terriglobia bacterium | reverse complement strand
GCGCCACCGCCTTCAACGCCGATACCCTGATCTTCCTCACCGATGTAGCTGGAGTTCTGGATTCCAACTTCACCCTCATCTCCACTCTCACCGCCCGCGCCGCCCGCAGCCTCATCGATTCCGGCATTGCCAAAGGCGGCATGCAAGCCAAGCTCAATGCCGCTACTCTTGCTCTCGATCAGGGCGTCGCGCGCGTCCTCATCGCACCGGGCTTCGAATTGCAAATACTCTCCCGCCTCCTCGCGGGAGAAACCGTGGGCACCACCATCCAGCCATCATGATCAGCGCTCTCACCGAGGATTCCGTCGTTCCCCACCACAGCCGCCCGCGCCACCTTACTGTCCGCAAGGCTGGCATGCGCGATATCGGCCCCCTCCTGAACCTGATCAATGGGTACGCGGCGAAAGGCATCATGCTCCCGCGCACCGAATTTGAATTATCGGAAAATGTGCGCGATTTTTCCGTGCTTTATTCTGGAAAAGAACTGCTCGGCTGCGGGGCTCTCCACTTTTATAGCCCCACGGTAGGAGAAATTCGCTCCTTGGCAGTCGCCGAACAGGCGAAAACACAAGGTGCCGGGCGCCTCATTGTAGATTCCCTGGTCAGTGAAGCCCGCGATTACGAATTGCATGCCGTTTTCGCCTTCACCTACGTCCCCGGCTTCTTCCAAAAAGTCGGTTTCAGCGAAGTCGAACGCGGCGAACTGCCCCTAAAAGCCTGGAAAGACTGCCTCCGCTGCCCCAAATTCCAGAATTGCGACGAAATCGCTGTCCTGCGCGTCCTCGAACCCGATAAGTGGACCTCCATGCCCGATTCGCCTGAACCGAACCTATATATCCAACTCCCTACGGTGGCGCCTCAATCGCCTCGATAAAAAATTCCCAATAAAAAAATAAATTTGAGAATATTTCAAATTATCTTCACCTATTGTCTGTACATTTCAAATCAATCCCGTATATCGTGGTTGAAAAGAGGCGCGGATGAAAGCCCAGACAATTGAAGTTAGAGAATCTACCGGACGCATTCTGTGTTGTCCCATTTTCCGGTCCGGCGGAAAGAAACTCCTCGCCAAAGGACACCTCATTTGCGATGAAGATATTCGCATTCTCCAATCCGAGGGTATGGAAAATGTCTGGGTCACTGAACTCGAAGAAGGAGAAATCGGCGAAGACGACGCTGTCCGCGCCGTAGCCAGCGAAATCAGTTGCGGCTGCTTCGAAGTGAAAATCACCGCCGGTGGCCGCGCCAATCTCCTCGCCACGGAAAACTGTTGCGTTCTCGTCGATGATGACCTGCTCAAGCAGATCAATTGCACCTCCAGTCTGGTCATCGCAACCGTGCTGAACTTCAGCTATGCCCAGGCGGGGCAGCGCATCGCCACCATTAAAAGCGCGCCCTTTGCGGTGGCGAAATCGGATCTCGATGGCCTTGTCGCGCTGCTCAAAGAACGCGGCCCCATCATGCAGGCCCGCCCCCTCCGCTCGCCCACGCTAGGTGTTCTCTATTGCGACCCCATCAGTGGCGAACGCGCCCGCCAGATGTTTGAAAGCATCATGCGTCAGCGGCTTGATCGGTTCTCTATCCCGGCGCCCGTCTCGCTTTCCTGTGTCGAAGAAGAAGAACAAATGGTCCGCAGCCTTCATAGCCTGCTTCGCCACCGTCCGGCTCTCATTCTGGTCGCCTCCTCCACCGCCCCCGCTGGTCCTGAAGACGTTGTGGGCCGCGCACTGGCTAGGGTCGGCGCGCAACTCGAACGCTTCCTCACCCCTGTTGAACCCGGCAACCTCATGATGCTCGCTTATAGAGACGATATCCCCATCGTCTCGGCCCCCGGCTGCTTCCGCTCCACCAAGCCGAACGTGGTCGATCTCGTCATGCCCCCGCTGCTCGCTCAATACCGCATCTCCACCTGGGAACTGGCCTGCCTGGGCCACGGCGGCTTACTGGCTTAGTCCGGCTCTTCAGCGCGGCAGGATCTCGGAACTAACCGGCACCGCATCCAGCACTAGAATGCTGGCAACCATACTGATATGCACCGCCTAAAAGTGTCGGTCGTCATTCAACCGCTAAAATAAAGGTAATATGCCGCGTTCCTTCTCTGCATTGCCTCGAACCCGGTTGGCTGGTCTCTTCCTTACCCTCTCGGTCAGCTTGTTGTACTCGCAGAAAATTCCCGTCGATTATCAATCGGTCATGAACACCTTAAACAAAAAAGGTGATTACAAAGCCATCGTCCTGAAGATCAACATTCCTAGGAACGATCTGAAAGTGGTTATTGACGGCATCGCCACCCCAACGCCCTTTGGTTTCGGC
>JAYTGM010000149.1:0-6585 GCA_043733425.1 Terriglobia bacterium | reverse complement strand
GCATCGGTAGGTGCTGCGAACGCTGAGGGGTCATAGTAGCGGGTACCTGGTCCGACGTCGCCGATCCGCACGATATTGCTCTTCACCTGGTTCGCAGTCTGCGAATTGCCCGGGGCGTTCAAAGAGTTACCTGGCGCAGTCACCGTGAACGGGGTCCCCGTATACGCGGACATCACTCCGTTTACCTGCCATCCACCGATTACGCGGGACGCGATGCCTTCGTTCAAGTAAGATTTGCCTTTACCAACCGGGAGCTCATAGACCCATCCCACCTGGAAGACCTGCGTCCGATCGTATCCGGCAACGGCGCGATTGCGCTTGAAGACCGGGCTCCAATTCCAGCCCACGCCGGCCCATCCATCGTCATCCGTCATGTTGATGGCTTTCGAATAAGTGTAAGCGCCCTTGATCAGCAATCCTTTTGAGAATTGCTTATTCAAACTGGTCTGCAGGGAATGATAATTCGCGCTGAGATAGCCGTCCCACATATTGGTGGCGATTTTGCGCCCGAACTGTGCTGCGTAAGGTCGGCCTGCATTACCAGCACCCGGCGCGGCCGCGTTAATATCCAGGTCGGCAAACTGGTGGGTTGTCTGAGTCCCGACATAGGCCACGGTACCCACAAGATCGGTGATTAAACGTCGTTCTACCGTGAAATTCCAGCTTTGGATATAGCCGCGATGAATCTCACCCGGGTACGGGCTGCGCATGTCGGCGACCGGCGGTAGCGTAACGATGCCGGTGGAAAGGTCTGGCCCTGTAACAGCAGGAATGCCGTCCTCCAATCTTCCGACGGCAGAGTAGGGATTAGGCTGTTTGAAATCGAAGTTTACGGTTAATGGATAGAATCCGCGCAACGGGCGGGAGAACGGCAGTGGATCAAAGTTCAATCCATAGCCGGTTCGAATGACGGTACTGTCGTCAAGCCGGTAAGCGATACCGATACGGGGAGCGAAAAGTTTGTGGCTTACTGTTACACCGGTATCCTTCGGTACGTTGCCGCGCCCCCCCAGATAGACAAGGTTAGTCGCAGGATCCAGGCGCTCGATTCCTTTTCCGGCCGCGCGAGTCATTAACGGGTAGAATTCGTATCGCAATCCTAAGTTGACGGTCATCTTCCGCGAAACCTGCCAGCGGTCGCGCGCATACCATCCGAATTGCCACTCGCGCGGCGTCATGAGGATGTATTGCAGGCTCTTTTGTTCCTCAACAGGCAGGCCGAGCAGGAAAGCCGCATAAGTATTGTACTGATCCCCGTTTCCATTCGGTCCCAGAGATGTGGGGCCGCTATCGAATGCCAAATCCCCACGTGGACCGGCGCCCAATTCCGGTTGAAAATGATTCATCCGGTGCAGCACTCCGTCGAATCCGAACCGCAGTTCGTGCGCGCCTTTTGTCCAGCTTACGTTGTGACTGGTCGTGAAGCTCTCTTCGGTGCGGAATGCGGGCATCCAGTTCGGCACACCCATGTTGTTGTAAGGCGCGTTCGGAAACTCGATATTGGGAAATCCGCTTTGCGTCTGATCCGGCCCGTTCAACCCAGGTATACCGAGTTGCGTGCCGTAATTCGTTCCATAATCCTGGCCTTTCACAACCTGTTCCATGCGCTGATAACCGAAGACACCATCTATCAGCACGCTCGGGGAGAAAATGTACGTGTGACCTAGAGATCCGTTGTTGATTTTCGTGTCGCCTAATCCGGGGTCCGAACCAGGCGCTGGGCCTCCGGCTACGCCGAAGATTCCCGCGCCACCGACGATTGCGCCGAGGTGACCATACTTTGCGAACAGTGAGTGACGTTCGTTCCGGTTGTAGTTCACCTTCACATCGATATAATCCCGATCGAACTTCGGCACGGCGGAAGCAAAGTAATTATTCGCCGCACCGGCCAGGTTGGGGCTGGGAAAGTAGCTTTGCAACTTCTGGGCGATTGCACTGATGCGGTCTGGCGGTATGACATTTCCTGGAAATGGCTGACGACCGCTGCCGTCCGGATTGCCTGTCCGGGGGTCATAAATTACTGTTGAGTACGCGCTGAAGTTGCCAGACCGTATGTCGTCTGTCGGAACAGAATAACGGCCCACTGCACCCTGGCGCTGTCGCGTGCGATCGAAACTGCCGAAGTAGAACAGCTTATTTTTCAGGATCGGTCCGCCCAGCGTTCCTCCAAAATTGTTGTAGATACTTAGAGGCTTATTCACTCCCGCCGCTTGAAAGAAATTACGGGCTTTCAGGTGTTGATCGTCGTGAAATTCAAACGCGCTGCCGTGGAGTTGATTGGTTCCTGATTTCGTGATTACAACAATCGAAGACCCGCCCGCCATTCCTTGTTCCGCATCCGCGGCAGACGTCGTAACATTTACGGTGTCCACCATTTCTGCGGGAACAACGTATCCGGCATGGTGGGGTAACCACAGATTGATGCTTGCGGCGCCATCGATACGCGTAGAGTTATTGTTCGCGTTCGTGCCGTTCACATTAGTTCGAAGAGATCGGTTTGGCGTATCCGTGGCTGAGTTTTGGAATGCTGCCGGTGTTGCTCCAGGCACCAGGTTAATCAGGCTCTGATAGTTCCGATAACCCGGGAGCGGCATATTTGAAACAGCCTTGGCGTTGATTGTGCTGTGACTATCGGATTTGTCAGTCTGCAACAAAGTTGCGCCTGCTTCCACCGTGACCTGTTCGCCGACGGAGCCGATTTCTAACTTTGCGTTGACCCGGCTTACCGTATTTGCGGAGACATCCACATCTTTCAGAGATTCCGCGCGAAACCCGGTGGCCACTATCCTTAAATCGTATAGCCCGGGCTGCAGGTCGGCTATTTGAAATCGGCCACTCTGATCGGTTTTGGTGACGTGAATTTGCCCTGTGGCCTTGTTGGATGCTGTTACCTCTGCTTCAGGAACGGATCCGGCACTGGGGTCTTCCACAACTCCAACTAGCGAGCCGTAGAGAACCTGGGCATTCAGAGTATTTAATGGGAAAACTGCAGCCGTGAAAATCGCCAGCAACAAGCATGCCTTCGAATTCATAAGCGTGAAACTCCTTGAGCGGTTATAACGCGTATTGAGCACAAGGTCAATTTGTGATGCAACTTTTCTTAGGTGATTTTCGTCAATGTGTCCCCACCACGCCAGCACATTCTTTAGGCAGTTACGCCTGCAACTGTTTCGCGGACTCTTGATAGAGCAGGCCGTCCAAGAACATGGGTCGCGTATTGCCAGGGGCCGCGGGGCTTAACGCCTTACTTAAACGAGTACTGTTGAAAAATGTAAAAGTATCGGGGGTTGATGTGACCGGTGTTGTTGGTGATGAATTCACCCTTGAAGTAATGTCCGAAACCGGCGCCAAGCAGGTGCGCTTGGTACTTGTACGTTAAGAACGAATCCAGCTCCTGGCCAACGTGAGTGCCGGCGGTGCCTTTCTTCGAAATGGAGATTGAGCTGCCCTGGCTGTTGTAGAGCGAGTCTGCCGCACTGAATAGCGAGTCATTCGCATACATCACATTCACAGTAAACGCCTTGGTCAGGCTGAGTGATTCCAGACTCTTGAAGGTTTTCAAGTTTCGCCAACCAAACAAATCTTCGTGACCGAATTTGTCGTGATTAGCCGGCGATAACTGGTCGAATGTCCCGCTATTTACCTCTCCAAGCTTTGTGCCCGACGCCACTTTGTACTCGGCCGACAGATTGAGAGCGTGGTTCATCACAGAGGCCGGATGGGAGATGCCGGAGAACCAGGCGTAGGCACGCTGAGTACGAGTGCCCATCAGTCCTGTTTGGCCTGTGCCTTCCAAACTGTATTTGAAACCGAGAGGAAGCGCACCATAGAGGCGAGCCCCGAAACTATTGGTCCCGAGAGTACCCAATCCCGTCCATCCGCCGATCACGTTTTGCGAGTGCCGTAGCGCGTAAGCATCGACAGACGCTCCCCAGAATGCCTTCGGAAAAACATTGTAGGTTCCCCATATCCGTTCGCCCAAGTCAGGCCTGTTGAATTGATTCGGGAGCACCTTTACTGGAGAGACCATCAGTAGTTCGAAGCGCGCTTTGGAGGTGCGGTAATAAGCGCGTCCGGCGTCATAGGTACGCGAAACGTTGCTCCATTGTGGCGAGCCAATCAGACGCGACTCGCCATAGTCGAGCATTTCCCGGCCGAACAAAGCGCCGAAGCCAGTCTCGCGTCGTCCAAACAGTTCAATGTAAGCCTGATGAAGATCCATGGTGTCGCGCACCGTGTTTGGGGCAAGTGCTCCGTAGAATGGGATTCGGGAATCCTGCCCCATAGCTGAGATCGTTAGCCAGCTGAGGGGCCGAAAGTTCGCGCCAATGCGAATTCGGCTCAGCGCATCTTGCTGGTTTACCGATTTTCCGAAGTTCACACCGAACTTTTCTTCCCACCGCGTGCGTTCCTCAAAAGTGAAGCCGAACATCTTGTCCGTCTTTTTTTCGAGGGCCGTGTTTAAGTCCTGAAGGGGGTCCTGAGCCGAAGCTGTCGAGAACGCGAAGGCGGTTAGGAAAATAATGAGGTGGGGTTTACTCCCGAGAAGCGAGCGCATCAACACCTATGTAGTGTATCCGCGCTAGATTTCTCATTCTCCTGAGTGCGCCGACAGGCGTAGCTCCTGCGAATCCAATGTTTAGTCTTTTTCACAGAAGCGATGCAGACTTGGTTTGTGGGAATCGAATAAGGACGGCAATACGGGAAGAACCGCGGCAGCCAGAATCGCGTTGAGCTTTGTGTTCGCTTCACGAAATCCTTCCGTCTTTTCCCGCATCAGGAGTTCGAGGTTCTCTTGACGGTCTTGCTCCCAAAGATCCCGTTTTTTGCGCGCGGAGATGCACTGGAAAATGACGACCGCGCCAAGCCGTTCTCCTCCATCCCACAAAGGAGTGACGGAGTACTTAACCGGAAAGCTGGTGCCATCCTTGCGCCAAAACAGGTCTTCGTAACAGGTCTTCGTAACAACAATAAAATTCGCCTGTTTGACATGTCTTGAAGATGGGACATTGTTCCCAGGGAAAGTTATCACCGTTCGCTCTTGTGTGGTGAAGTAACCCGTATTGCAGTTTGCCTGGGGCCGCCACAACGAACATGGCTATTTACCGGGCCGCAACTGATAGTAAACAGAACGCAGATGCCGCTTGGATTCGAATTGCGGACAAATCCCGCTCAGCGATTCCATGGAGCCGATGACCAGACTGCTATCGCTATCCATGCGTTGTCCGATTCTGGTGAACAGCGAGGTACGATCCTTCTCATTAAAATAAATGGCCACGTTGCGGCAGAAAACGATGTCGAATTTCCCCAGGCCGGAAAAGTCTTCCATCAGGTTGAGCTTACGAAAACTGACCATGCCTCGAATCTCGTCACGGAGCTTCCATCCGTCGGGATCGGGCATGAACGATTTGGATCTCGCGGCATCGTTCAACCCGCGTGAAATCTCTATCTGACTGAAGATTGCCCTGCTCGCCCGCGCGACAGCTTGATCGGAAATGTCTGTGCCCAAAAGCTGGATGTTGTATCTTGTCACGTCTCCAAGGACTTCTCTTAACAAGATGGCGATGCTATAGATCTCCTGACCAGTGGAGCACGCGGCACTCCAGATTCGGATCGGAGTTTTGGCAGTGGTATTGGAGCGGCGATCTATGATTTCCGGAAGGATCTTATAGCGTAAAAGATCGAAAGGCGAAGAGTCACGAAAGAACAGCGTTTCCCCGGTGGTAATTTGATCGATCATTTTTCGCCGTAGAGCTCCGCTGGAGTCAGCCCTGGCGATTTTCAGAAGCTCGGTGAAGCTAGCCGACTTGGTTTCGGCGATCAATCCGTTCAAGCGGCCTTCGATGAGGTAGTCTTTTGTTTCGTCGAGGGCGATCGAACAGATTGAGTATATATACTGTGCTACATTCTGCCGTTCCTCCGTCATTAATTTGATCACGTGCGTACCCCGCTCAGAGAATGAACGATTGCATCCGCAACACGGCTTAACGGAACAACGGTGTCGACCACCCCGGCAAGGATTGCTTCCTTCGGCATTCCGAACACAACGCAACTAACCTCGTCCTGGGCGATGCTGGAACAGGCGCTTCGCTTCAGCAGACGGAGACCCTGGGTTCCGTCGTTTCCCATTCCCGTGAGGATAACTGCCACGGACCTACCCGGAAAGTGGAGGGCCGCAGACCGGAAAAGGTAGTCCACCGAAGGGCGGCAGTTATTTTCCGGCGGATCGTCAGTGAGCTGGACGATGATCTCTCCGGCTGCACCCGGCACAAGTTTCATATGTCTTCCGCCTGGCGCAATATACGCGCAATCCGGGACAGCAATTTCGCCTTCTTCCGCTTCTTTCACGCGTATCGCACTCTTCGATTGCAACCGTTCAGCAAGTGCAAGGGTGAAATGTGGCGGCATGTGCTGCACAATGAACACGGGAACCCCCAGGTTGCGCGGCAATGCAGGCAGAACTTCGGCAAGCGCGACCGGGCCACCCGTCGAAACGCCAATCAAAACCATGGAGAATTTCGATTTCCGCGCCAATGAAGCGGAGGTTCGCGGGGCGGCGGAGTGAGGAGCTAGGACAGGTATTGC
>JAYTGM010000148.1:0-2324 GCA_043733425.1 Terriglobia bacterium | reverse complement strand
GCCCATAAGAGACTCCCATGTTGGCAGCGACGTGAGTGAAGAGGACGACATCTACGTTCTTGAAGAGGCCAGCTTTTACGTAATAGGCTTTGGCGCCGAGTTGCTCTTCGGCAACGCCGGGCCAAAGTTGCAGCGTACCGGAGAGGTGTTCGCGCTCCATGATTTTCTTCACTGCGAGAGCGGCAGTGATATTAAGTGGTACGCCAGAGTTGTGGCCCTCACCATGGCCTGGCGCGCCTTCTATCATGGGCGTGTGCGGCGCGGTGCCGGGGCGCTGGGAAGCTTGCGGGATGCAATCGATATCGGAACCGAGCGAGATGACGGGCTTGCCCTGGCCCCAGGTGGCGACCCACGCAGTGGGTATACCGGCAATACCGCGCTCGATCTTGAAGCCCTCGCGTTCGAGGATGCCGGTGAGGTATTTCGATGTTTCAAACTCCTGAAAACCGAGTTCGCCATAGCTGAAGACTTGATCGACCATGACCTGAGTTTGTTTTGCGTGAGCATCGATGTCGCCAAGGAGGTCGGATTGAAGGGCGGCTTGTTTTGGGGCCGGCAGTTGGGCGACGAGCAGCGGTAGAAACGCGGCGGAAAGCATGAGCGGGAGAGAGGTGCGCATGTTAGTTTTGACAAGGATAGCTCAGAGCGCGCATGAAAGCTTACATATTGTCTTTGCCGGAGCGCGTAGTGCGTTCTGTTTCGGCGCTGGCGGGTGGGTTGATTCGGGAAATAGGAAACGCGACGGTACCGGCTGCGGTGAGGCACACCAGTCTGTACCGGAACATGGTGGAACTGACGCTGCAGTATTTGATTGAGCAGGTTGGGCAGGTGGAGGGCGTGTATCCGAAAGCGGAAGAGTTGGCGCATGACTTTCTGCTGCGGCGGGCGGCAGGACACGGTGTTGGGTGGGTGGGGATGCTGGCGTTTCGGGCGTCGCCCGTTTGGGTAACGGCTGCGTTGGCGGATTTGTCCGGCACAGGACGGCATTTAATTCGAGAGATTGGGGAGACGCTGCGGCAGGAAGGATTGCTGGATGGCGATGCGCGATTTGAAACTGTGGATCAGTTGCTGGATGGCCTGGAAGGTTGCAGCGAGCGGATGACACAAGTGTTTACGGCACCGCCATTGCGAGTGAGCGAGTTACGTGCGGAATGGCATGCGCTGCGGGATGAGGTGCGGAAAATGCCAGCGCCGCACTTGCCTTCTGGTGCCGTGCTGCAAGAGTTTTGGGGGAAGTTGCGGGCGGAAGCCGCGGCTCAAGACAAACCGGTGATGGTGCTGGCGGGCGGGATGGCAGTTTCGGCAGTGAGCCGGGTGCCGGCGAATTTGCTGTGGTTAGGGACGGCGTCTGTTTGGGGCGTGCACCGCACCAGCGAGTTAGTGGCGGGCGCATTGCTGAATCACTACTTCGATCTGTTGCGAGAGATTCGCGCTGAGGGATTCGGAGCCTGGTGGGCGCGGGAATTCCGGCCGTATCTGCGGGCGGCGGCGGGGCAGTTCTCAAGGGATCGGGAGAGCTCTACGGAGCGGCTGTTGAGATGAGGATTACACTCTTTGCATGACCAGGCGTGAGGTGTTGGGCGCTCCGGCGTTGCTGCTGGGGGCGCGTTCCACCGATGTGCGCGTGGTGGAGCTTCATCATACCTACGAAGACTTCAAGTACCGGGCTCCTTACAAGTTCGGCGGGATGCTAGTGGACCGGGTCACGATGCTGAACGTGCATTGTGTGGTGAGCACGAAGAGCGGCAAACGGGCCTCGGGATTTGCTTCCATGCCGATGGGCAACATGTGGAGCTGGCCCGCGCCGGAGTTAGGCTATGACAAGACGCTGGCCGCGATGAAGGGCCTGGCCGGACGGATTGCGGAGATCACCCGGGGATATTCGGAGTATGGGCATCCGCTGGAAATAAATCATGTCCTGGAGCCGGAATATCTGAAGGCCGCGGGTGAGATTCCGAAGCTCTGCATGCTGGTGACGGCGAGCCCATTCGATGCCGCATTTCACGATGCCTTTGGAAAGCTGGTGGAGCGGAATGCGTTCAATGCTTCGGGGCGTGAGTTTGTGCGGTGGGATTTATCGCGGTATCTGGGGGCGGAGTTTCGGGGCGAGTATCTGGATAAGTATGTGTTGCCGAAGCCGGTGGATCGCGTGTTGATGTATCACTCAGTGGGAGCGAGCGATGCACTGACGGCGGCGGACGTGAAGGAACCGGTGCGCGATGGATTGCCGGAATCGCTGGAAGAATGGATTCCATATTCGGGCGTGCGGGCGATCAAGATCAAGCTGAACGGGAATGACCTGGCCTGGGATGTGGAGCGCGTGG
>JAYTGM010000147.1:0-16682 GCA_043733425.1 Terriglobia bacterium | reverse complement strand
TCCTCTGGTCGATCTTCAAAAAGTAGAAGCAGGGGCGTGGTTGCGGCTGCTTCCCGGCGCTCCCGGCATGGAAGGCTTTTGGCTGCGTCAGCACACGGTCGCCGCAGAAAGCATCCAATTTGGGTCCAAACTTGGGACGAGCCATCTTTTCGGGAATCCACGATCGGAGACAATCTGGATGGTGAGGATTTAGAAGTTCGCCGCGCGGCGGTTGCGGCATTAGGTGCTTATAACGGGTCCATAGTTGTGGTGGATTCCACTAACGGTCGCGTCTTGACCATGGTGAACCAAAAGACCGCGCTTGGCCCAGGGTTTCAGCCGTGTTCCACCATCAAAGTGTCTGTCGCGCTGGCGGCTTTGCACGAAAAGATCATCGGTCGCACCAGTCCTGTTCACCTGTTCGGACGGACTCACATGGATCTAACCAACGCTCTCGCGCATTCGAACAACTTTTATTTCGCGAACTTGGGAGTGAAGCTCGGGTATGACCGGGTAAAAAGTTACGCCCACCTTTTTGGCTACGGAGAGAAAGCTGGCCTAAACATTGCCGGTGAACAATCGGGAAGCTTTCCTGATGCCCCCCCTAAGAATGGCGGCATGGGCATGCTAACCAGCTTTGGAGAGGAAATTCACCAGACTCCCTTAGAGTTAGCCGGTTTGATGACCGCGATCGCTAACGGGGGAACGCTTTACTACCTGCAATATCCAAAAAACGCTGAAGAAGTGAAGGGTTTTCAACCCAAGGTGAAGCGGCGGTTGGACATGATCACCCCTCTTATTGAAGACATCAAGCCGGGGATGCAGGGAGCTGTTGAATTTGGAACGGCCCGCCGTGCCAAGCAGGAGGCAACGCTTTACGGCAAAACGGGAACTTGCAGTGAAGGAAAAACCCGCCTCGGTTGGTTCGGCTCGTTTAGCGAAGTGGGCAAACGGAAATTGGTTGTAGTCGTTATGCTCACTGGTGGGCGGCCTACAATTGGACCGGTAGCGGCAGGCGTGGCGGGTGATGTTTACCGCAACCTTGCTCAATTAAAGGGTTTACAATCGCAAGTCGCACCCATTGTTGCAACGATGGCCCCAAGCTTAATGGTTAGCACCAAACCGTAAATGTTTGGACTCGTTACAAAAGCCGGAAGTTGACTTCGATATTCGCAATGACCGGTACAGCGACACCATTCTTGATACCCGGTTTAAACTTCCAGCGGGCAACCGCCTCCATCGCTTTTTCGTCCAGACCCATACCCAGACTGCGCGTCACTTTGATGTTGCGGGCTCTGCCATCTGGATCAACCACAATCTGCAATGAAACCGTGCCTGAAAATTTCGCTTTTCTCGCTTCTTCAGAGTATTCGGGATCTACTTTGAAGAGCACGGAAGGGTTGGAAACGCCACCACCCGCACGATAAGCTCCACCACCCACACCGCCGCCTTCTCCTGGTCCATAGCCGCCGCCACGGCCAGAGCCAACGCCGCCGCCTGAACCACTTCCCATGCCGCCGCCTTCACCCATACCGTTTGAAGGGGGGCCAAGTTTAGCTAAAGGATCGCCATAAATGTTCATCTTCACGTTAGGAAGCGGGGTATCGGCAATAATCGTGGGAACCACCGCTAGTTTCGGATTTTGATTGACCACGACAGAAGGAGGCACGAACTGCTTGCGGGCAATTTTCGGCAGGGCACCTTTGGCGATTGGGGTGGGCGCTTTCATACCCCCGCCACCTCCTCCCTGAGCGGTTTGTGCTTTGGGAGGTGCTTTCGGCTTGTAAGGAGTAAGGTTCGGGTTTACCAAATGCACTACTTCCTTAAGTTTTTCCTGAATCGCGGCGTGTTGCGAAAGGACTGTAAGCAGAAGCACGATCACCGCAGAGTGAATCCCTAAAGAAATCCAGTTGGATTTTTTGTCCTTCTCGTACATCCCCCAAATGTCTTTGACGGCAACAGGTTTGGCAGTGATGCCTTCCGGCATGGTCACAGGCGTCCGCCAATCCTGAAAGTTTTGGTAAACCGTCCGGTACCACGGCTGCTCTGTATCAGGAGCTAGAAGCCGGTCAAGATTGTCGCCAGGAATATTGCCCGCGGGCGAAGAATTGGGTTCAGACATGGTGGACTAAGGAAAAGACGTATGCAAGCAGGAGACCGTTACCGCCTTGCCACACCAAGGGGACCCGCCAATTGTTGGGATGACAGCACAACCGTTAAGAACGCTTAAGTATGGCAAAATTCATTAGCCCCGCGTGCTACACAAGATTATGCGTTTGTTCGCCGCCCTTGCTGTTCTGGTTTGCTCCCTGTCGGCGGCCACCGCTCCGGATGTCCAGCGCCGCTTACTAGTGATTGCGATTGACGGCCTGGATGCCCGCTATATCTTTGATGCTGACAGGCTCCACCTAAAGATACCCACCCTTCGCACATTGGCGAAAAGCGGTGCCAGCGCCGGGGTAATTGGGGTTCTCCCCAATGATGCCTGGGCGGCCGGTACAACAGTTGTCACCGGAGTAGCCCCTTCGGCGCACGGTGTTCTCGGAACAAGGTCTCCAAACCAGAACTCCAGCGTTCCCACCCTGTGGGAGGCCGCCACGGCGCAACACCGAAAGGTTGCGCTGCTCTTTTGGCCAGCCACAGTTTCCGCACAGGCCGATTACAATTGCCCCCAATACTGGGAGGGGCAACTCTCTGCCGATGTGCCCTTCGACCTGATTTCATCGAAGTGTACGCCCGGCATGGTACAGCGGATTTCGAGCGCCTACCCGGTTTTCAGCAAGAGCCAGTGGAACGATGCTACTGCCCTGACCGGCCTGAAATATCTGCTTCAGTATGAGGAACCGGATCTCACTCTGGTTCACATCACTGATTTAGGGCAGGAACAACAAGAGACTGGCGCACTCAGCCTTTATTCGCGCGAGGTGCTAGAAAATCAGGACGAGATGATCGGGCAGGCAATCTCTCATTTACCAGCGCATACTCAAATTGCGATCTTATCGGATCATGGATTTGAAACGGAAGATTATGTTGTGCGTCCGCGCGTTCTGATTGCATCAAAGACTGTACAGGTTCGCGAAGGGCTGATCGGCGCACGCAACGCAGCAGATGCCAATGCGCTCAGGAAACTAATCGGGGCGCGTAAGTCAGGTATCGCAAAGGAAGTGGCTCTGGAGGAGGTACGCCGAGTCATTCCCGATGCATCCGGGTGGACAGCGGCGTTCAGCACCTTGCCCAATTACGTAGCTTCCGAAAGTTTGACCGGGAAGGGCGTGGGCCCCGGCAGCCATAAAGGCGTGCATGCTTTTTGGCCGAATCGCGCCAATTTTCGCTCTACTTTTATTTTGTCCGGCGATCACGTGAAATCGATTCGGCTGCCTGAAATTTCCATGCTTCGCATCGCTCCTACGCTAGCTGATATTCTGGGCGTCAAATTGCCCTTAGGCAAAGCGGCTTCGCTCTGGCCGCAGATTAAAAAATAGTCCATGAACACATACTCTCTTCTTGACTGGATCGATATTTCCGTAGCACTGAATCCGGGAGTGCCGCATTGGCCCGGCAATACCCCGTTCGACATTGCAAAGGACCACGATATGGCGAACGGCGACCATGACAACGTATCGCGTATCAGCATGGGTGTGCATACGGGTACGCATATGGACGCGCCTCTGCATTTCCTTGCTGGCGGTGCCTCAATCGACACTTTGCCTTTTCGCGCCACCGTGGGACGCGCGCGGGTGATTGAAATCGAAAACAAAGAAACTATCACAGTGCAGGAATTGCAGACTTATGATCTGGAACCCGGCGAGCGTCTTCTTTTTAAAACAAATAACTCTTCCCGCAACTGGCCGGAGCAGGAATTTCTTACTGACTTCGTTTACATTCCGCATGAAGCCGCCGAATTCCTGGCGGAAAAAAAAGTACAGACGGTCGGCGTCGATTACCTCTCCGTAGGCGGATACAAGAAAGACGGGGCGCAGACGCATGCGGCACTTTTATCCGCCGGTGTCTGGATTATTGAAGGGTTGAATCTGGCTGGGGTCGCTCCCGGCCACTATGACTTGGTTTGCCTGCCCTTGAGGCTTGAAGGCGCGGAAGCGGCACCGGCCCGGGCCATTATCCGGAGAGAACGATGAGAGCGGCTTCAGTTTCAATTGCAAAACGCACGGTCGGCTTGATCGATATCGAACAACCGAAGATCACGGCACCCGATCAGGTGCTTTTGCGAGTGTTGAAAGTTGGAATCTGCGGCACGGACCGCGAAATCTGCGCGTTCGAATACGGTGACCCGCCCGCGGGTTCAGACTATCTTGTATTGGGTCATGAATGCTTAGGTGAGGTGGTTGACGTCGGTTCCGGCGTGAAAGCCTTCAAACCAGGAGATCTGGCGGTGCCCATGGTGAGGCGGCCGTGTGAGCACCCCGAGTGCGTGGCTTGCCGGGCTGGCCGGCCGGATTTCTGTTACACCGGCGATTTCACTGAGCGCGGAATTAAGCAACGGCATGGCTTCCTGACCGAAATGGTTGTGGATTCCGAACAATATATGAACCTGCTACCCGCCTCTCTGCGCGAGGTTGGCGTGCTGACGGAGCCGCTGACCATTGCCGCTAAGGCGCTAGAGCAAATCAAGGCTGTCCAGACGCGGCTTCCTTGGACGGCCAAGCATCATGCGTTAGTACTGGGTGCGGGTCCTGTCGGTCTTCTGGGAGCCATGACACTGGTGAAGGCCGGGTTCGATGTGACCGTCTATTCGAAAATCCCTGAGCCAAATGCCGCCGCCGATATAGCGAAAGCTATCGGAGCGAAATACATTTCCAGCGAGCAGACGCCGGTGGAACAGATGGCTTCGCAAGTGGGTAACATCGACGTGGTGTATGAAGCAGTGGGAGCTTCGCAGTTCGCCTTCGACGTGTTGCGTGTGCTTGGCATTAACGGCCTGTTCGTTTTTACCGGCCTTCCGGGGCACCACGCGCTCAATGCCGTGGATACAGACACCATCATGCGGAATATCGTTTTAAAGAATCAGGCGGTTGTGGGATCTGTAAACGCCAGCAAGATTGCTTTCGAAGAAGCCATTGAGGGCCTGACCGCGTTTCACCGACAGTGGCCCGCCGCGGTCAGCGGCTTAATTACAGGTCGTTTCCCGATCGAGCGTTTCAACGAGCCGATTGAAGCCCACGGCGGAATTAAAAACGTGATTGAGCTGGGTTGACTTTAATCGCGATGATTCTCAAGGAAAAAACGGTCAATGCGGCGGCGGCCTTCTACTCCTTCATGCACGCTGTGCCAGTGCGTGATGTCGGGTTCTTCAAGGCGCCAACAGATATAAACCTCTTCGCCCTGTAGCAGGGTAGGAAAATCCACCAGTCCCGTATCCAGGTCTTTCACCAGGACCCCCGTTTCGGAGATTTCGTTGAGCGCGGTCTTCAGCCGTTCCATGCTTGATTGCCGCATCTGCTTCATGCCTTCGACAGCCATCTGATCCACCGTGATGCCGCCCATCATCATGATGCGTTGAATCAGATTGTGAAGCCCATGCTCTGCCTGGTCCTGATTGCCCTTAGCCTGAACAGCCAAACGAACCGTTCTCTCCAACTGAGGCAGCAATGCCCGGGCGGAATCCAATGTGAAATAGCGAGGCAGCGGCTATCCTGCCACCAGTTCAGATGCGTAATGAGTCTCAACATAGTTGTCGAGCATGCGCGTGAACTCAACCACAATCCCATCGCCGCGAAGAGTGCGTACCAGCCGCCCGTCCACATAGACCGGAGCCACGGGTTCTTCAAAAGTTCCGGGGAGAGAGATGCCTAAATTGGCATGCTTCGATTCGCCCGGTCCGTTCACAATGCAGCCCATCACGGCGACTTTCATGGTTTCAACGCCAGGGTGCCGTTCTTTCCACAGCGGCATCTGCTCGCGCAGGTATGTCTGAATCTGATCCGCCATTTCCTGAAAAAAAGTGCTGGTCGTGCGTCCACAACCAGGGCAGGCTGTCACTTGCGGCGTGAAGGCGCGAATGTCCAGCGATTGCAGAATCTGCTGGCTCACCAGAACTTCTTCGGTGCGGTCGCCATCGGGCATGGGCGTAAGCGAAGTACGAATGGTATCGCCAATGCCCTCTTGAAGAAGAACGGATAGCGCCGCGGTGGAAGCAATAATTCCCTTCGCGCCCATACCCGCCTCCGTCAAGCCCAGGTGCAAAGCGTAATCGCACTTAGCGGCTAAGAGGCGATAAACATCAATCAGATCCTGCACACCGGAAACCTTCGCGCTCAGGATGATTCGTTTCCGCGGGAGCCCGTAACGCTCCGCCGCTTCCGCACTGATCAGAGCACTCGCAACAATGGCGTCAATGGTGACATCACGCGCGCTCTTCGGCTGCGCGAGCAGACTATTTTCATCCATCATGCGCGTCAGCAGTTGTGAATCGAGCGAGCCCCAGTTCACCCCGATCCGGACCGGCTTGCGGTATTCAATTGCCGCTTCAATCATGGTGCGGAAATTGTCATCGTGCTTCTTCCCGATGTTGACGTTTCCGGGATTGATGCGATATTTGGCCAGTGCGCGCGCGCAGCCGGGATACTGCTTTAACAAAAGATGTCCGTTGTAGTGAAAATCTCCCACCAGCGGTACCGGCGTGCCGAGCAGGTTCAGAGTGTCGAAAATTTTGGGAACGGCGGCGGCTGCCTCTTCCGTGTTTACCGTGACGCGCACCAGTTCCGACCCGGCCTTGGCGAGAGCGATGCACTGATTGACGGTGCCGGTGATATCCGCGGTATCGGTGTTGGTCATCGATTGCACCACAACCGGATTGCCTCCGCCGATCTTTACCGAGCCCACTTCTACGGCGCACGAATGACGGCGCGCAATAATTGCCATATTTCCTGATTCTAACTTGCCTGAAGGCGCTACACTCGCGTGATGAAGATTTTCGTTCCCGCTTTGCTGATTTTAGGCATCACGCTGGTTGCGGAGACTGCCGCGGATGCACCTAAGTACACGCCGGAGGGTGAGCTGGCTTTACCGGCTGATTATCGGGAATGGGTCTTCCTAAGTTCAGGGCTCGGGATGACTTACGGCCCTGCAGCGGCCCAAGTGCGTCAAGGTTCTCCGCTTTTCGACAACGTGTTCGTGAACCCAGGTTCGTACCGCCAGTTTCTTAAGACGGGAAAGTGGCCGAATGGGACTGCTTTTTTACTTGATATCCGAAGCAGTGAGAGCCACGGCTCTATCAATAAAGACGGCCATTTCCAGACGGTATTGTCGGGTCTGGAAGCGGAGGTAAAAGATGAATACGGCGAGTGGAAGTTTTACGATTTTCCCACCGCCAATGGTGTGCCCAAGGCAAGTGGCAGGCTACTGCCCGCCACCGCAAGTTGTTACGCGTGCCACGGCAAGAATACGGCGGTGGAAAATACCTTCGTGCAGTTCTACCCCATGCTGATGGAAGTGGCGGAACGCATAGGCACAGTTAAGAAAGATTACGTTCGCTAGATGGGAAGCTCCGCAAAAGAGAGCGCCTAATGATCATGGCTTCTCAAATTTCCGGTCGCAATTTTCAATCGCGCTTTCTGCCGCCCGCAGCCGCTGCCCGGTGTCCGCAGTTTGCGGCCGCCAATGTTTCCAACGTGACAGATTCTTTTGAAACTGAAGCCGGGCCCAGCCATAGTGCCGGTTCCTGAACAGCATCCGGCCATATAAATCGTCCAGATCGGATGCAGCCTGCTCCGCTTTCAGTGTGGGCCGCGGAACCGCCATTAAACGGGCCGCTACCGTTTCACCCTGCTCAATCAAAGCGGAAGCTGCGTCAGTCTTTCCCTGTGCGTAGGCTTCGCTCGCGTTCTTGCTCAAACCCGTTAACTGTTCGGTGGTGGCCCGATACCATGCGTCCAAAGTAGGATCGTGCTGTGAAAACTTGGCTGGCGAGGGTGCTGTTGAACATGCTCCGCAGGCCAGTAGGAGGCAAATGGAAACGCCGTAATGGAGTTTACTGGACCGGCGGCATGGGGTGACGCATTTCCCCACGGAAGATCTCGGAAAATTGCTGCAATGTTTCTGAGTGAACATGACCGTTGGTACAGAGCAGATGCGACGATCCGATTTTGTGCGGATCACCCTTCATATCGGTGGCAAGCCCGCCTGCTTCAGTAACAATCAGCGCGCCAGCCGCCAGATCCCAGGGCTTGAGCCCAAATTCCCAAAACGCATCCAGGCGGCCGCAGGCCACATAGGCAAGGTCGATCGCGGCGCTGCCTCCCCGGCGCACTCCGTGGGTGGACATAGCCATTTGATGATAGAAGTAAATGTTGAAATTCTTCGCCCTATTGTGGCTCGGGAATCCGGTCGAGACTAGACTGTCCTGCAGGCGGCGCGCTCCGGAAACGGAAATGCGCCCGTCATTCAGATACGCGCCCGATCCCAATCCCGCACGGAACATTTCATCGTGTAACGGATCGTAAATTACGCCCGCAATCATCTCAGTACCCTTTTGCAGAGCGAGGGTCACGTTGAACATTGGGTAGCCATGAGCGAAGTTTGTAGTTCCATCCAGCGGGTCCACATACCACCGGTATTCAGAAGAGGAAGAATGTCCGCCGCCCTCCTCGGCGATAATGCCGTGTTCCGGGAAATGCGCAGCAAGGCGCTCTACTATCAACTTTTCGCTGGCTTTGTCCGCTGCCGTTACCAGATCGAAATCGCCTTTCAGGTCGAAGGCTATGCCTTGATGCAAGTGGTGGAGCAGCACCGCACCCGCTTCCCGGGCAATCCGCTCAGCCGTTTCAAGAAACTGCATTTTTGTCTTCGGCCAGATACTTGATATCGTGCTTAAACACGAACAGGTTTGCTTCGCCTTTGCGCGTGATCCGTAAAAAGCGGGCATCAAAATATTCCACAAAACCATGAATTACTTCGTTATCGCTTAGCTTCAAGATCACAGGCGTCTGAGTTTCAATCAGATGTTTGAGGTACTTCACCTCCTCAAACGTTTGTTCGGGAGCTTTTTTTTCGCTGGTGCCTTTCGAACTCATCTTGTGGATTCCCCATAGTAGCCATTGCGCGAGATTACCTGCAATCCAGGTTGATTTACGCGCACCTCCAACCGGTGGAATCGCTCTTTGGTCAGAGGTATATCGCGCGGGTAGTAACCCAGCAAATACTGTGTGCGAAGCTCTTTCAGAATATCCGCGAAAGCGGTATCGAGCGCATGGCCCAAAGTCGGTTCAAACACGCGGCCCCCGGTGCCCCGTGCGAGAGTGGTCAACGCGTGTTCCCCTCCCGTGTTCCGGCCAACAGCCGCCGCTATTGGTATAACCAGCACCGGATAAATGACGGCATCTGCAAGCTGCGCGGCCTCTAGCGCGTCTTTGTACTGCTTGGAGCTGAAAGTATCGCCTCCGTCAGTGACAATCAGCATCACTCGCCTGCCTTTCCGCCGATCCAGTTCTCCCGATGTAAGATAAATCGCGTCGTAAAGCGCGGTGCCGGCTTCCCCATGCAACGCGCGAAGGCGCTGTTCCAGCCTACCTTGGTTTCGCACGAACGGTGTCTCTTTCGTGACCTGATAGTTGAAGCTATAAAGCGCCACGGAATCTTCCGGATTTCCTTCCGCAAAGAGCGCTCTTAGGAAGCGGACCATGGAGTCTGTTTCGTATTTCAGGTTCGATGCCGTGGAGCCGCTGGTATCCACCAGTAAAGCAACCGATAGAGGCTGTTCCGTGCGTCTTTCAAAGACGGAAAGAGGCTGCGGAACCCCATTATCCAGGATGCTGAAGTCTTCCTTGCCAAGGCTTCCTAACAGCGAGCCGGCGGCCTCCCGCACCGTGGTGAGCACGCGCACCAGCCGAACGTCCACGCGGATGACCTGGTCTTGAATGGCCGCGTCCTGACCGAGCGCGAGTGTTGCCAGGATTGCGGCTGAGGCGGCGAAGTTAGAGAGTCTGCGCACGCACTTGGGTGTCCCATTCCCCTTCCACCCAAACCTCTCCATCTTCGAAATATTCTTTCTTCCAGATCGGCACCGTTCGTTTCAAGATGTCGATCGTTTCGAGCGCAGCTGCAAACGCGGGACGCCGGTGCGGGGCAGTGGCAACAATCACCACACTTGCTTCCCCAATCTCAAGACGCCCGAGCCGATGCACAATCGCGATGCGCCCAATGCTATGTTCCGCCGCCATGCGCAATCCCAGTTCTTCCATAAGCTTCAGAGCCATGGATTCATAGCCTTCGTAATCCAGATATAGCGTACGCCGGCCCTTTGTGTTATCGCGAACTATGCCTTCGAATATCACCACGGCACCATCGGAAGGATGCGTGACGCGCGCGGCAAGAGCTTGTGTATCGATGCGTTCACGCGTCAAGCCGAAGTAGTGCCCGCTTGCAGAGCCACCGCTTACAGGTGGCAGCATGGCAATCTCATCCTGATCCGATATCAAAGTGCCCCAAGGAGAGAACTGCTGATTGCGTGCCATCACGATGCTTGGCCGCAGCTCATGAAAACGCGGATAGCGCGCGGCATAGTAGTCGAACACAGCGCCGAGAGAGGCAGGAGACGGCAGCGAAGCGATTTCGAGCATGTTTTCGGGCGCACCGGCAATATCGCGAAGGCTACCGAAAAACAGAACTTTGACACAAGGATTTCCACCCGCCACAGAGCGCAAGTTTATCAGACGCGGGTGGCGCGGCTCAGGTTGCGGTTCGCTATACTGCCGCATTGACCATGCAAGCGGGGAAACAGGAAACGCGCATCCGCGTTCGTTACGCGGAAACAGACCAGATGGGTGTGGTCTACCACGCGAATTACCTGATCTGGATGGAGGTTGCGCGCGTGGAATTCTGCAGTGCGCTTGGATTCCGCTATCGGGATATGGAACGCGAAGACGGCGTTTTCTTGGTTGTTGTGGAGGCGAACTGCCGATATTTGCGCCCCGCCCGGTTCGACGATGAAGTGCTAGTGCGCGCAACAGTGAAAAGCGCGAACACGCGCTTGGTGGAGTTCGGCTACGAAATGTACCGGGCGGAAAACCATGAGCTGCTTGTCACGGGGTGGACCAGACACCTGTGCGTGAGGCGAGATATGAAGGCTGCCAGGCTTCCGGAGCGATACCGGCCCCTGTTCGGAATTCAAAGCTAAGTTTTAAAAAGCAGGAGGCGTTTCTGGGAACGACCAGATCAGGATTAATTTGCCGATTCGTTTTTGCTCAACCGCATGGTTTGCCCAAGCGCGAACGCCGTGTAACTTCAGCAAAGTAAGGCTTGCCGCGTTCCCTGCGAGGCGAGGGACGGTCATTCTCGCCGGTCTTTATCACGGGCAGACTATGTCCTGCCCCAATCCAGGTCGGAATCGGCAACAAATTTTTCGGATGGTTCCGTGTCAATTCGTTGGTATACGCCAGGTAGTCAGGGTGTTCAGCACAGCCAGAAATTAGCCGTCCAAAGCAGCAGGATTGCGGCTGTCGCGTTCTGCACCGTGATGCGGCGTTGCGCGAACGGAGGAGCCAGCGCAGCTTCACACACGACAGCCAACCCGAGGTATATGGGGAATACGTGGCGGACGCGAATATTGATGCGACTCGAAGACGCGATCCCAGCGGAGTCTTAACGGCTAGCGCGACCGCATAGTGAGACCAGAATCCAGACATGCTCCGTTGGCCTGGTAAGTAGGCTGGGTGGCCCGCGGCTTTATGGTGAAACAAGGTTTCAAGCCCCGTGAAAAATCGAGGGGCCGGCAGCCCGACATGCAAAAACTGAACCCGACCGGAAGAAAAACCAACGCAGAAAATTTCGAGAGAACTGCCAAACCCAGCAACAAACTGAACCAGATTGCTCGCAATCGTGTCGGATGCCGGGCCCACCCGAACGAGCTCAGTACAGCAGCGCCCGAAAAAGCAGTCAGTGCCATGTCGGTGGTGAAGAGCCCGGAATGCGCCAACACTGGGGGGCAAATGGTAAAAACGAAAACCGCAATCACGCCTGCTAAGCCGCCACTGAATTCCGCCGCCTAAAGATAAACCACCGGCGACGCGATCCAGAAAAAGATCAGCATCCCGCCTCTGCCCAGAGAAAGAGTGCGATCGTAACGTGCGTCGCGGGCCAGTATGCGATAACCCTGTTGGTATGGGTCCCCGTCCGGGTGCCACCGTTCCCCAGCCGGGAATGAACCTGCGGCACCTACAATTCTCGCTAGCTGGCCACTCCATACCGGTGCATTCTGTCAGGCTACCCGAGTTGCAAGCGGGTTTTCTGTATTGGCTTGGCAACCGTGCGGGAAATTGTAGAATGTAACAACCCATCCCATGCCAGTCCTCGAAACCATCCAGAAAGACATTGTCAGTGCAATGAAAGCAAGAGATGAGATGCGGCTTTCCACCGCGCGGATGATCAAGTCCGCTCTGCAGAAAGCTGCCGCGGACCGGGCTGCACCGCTCGATGAGGCCGCTGAGCAGCAGATCTTGAAGAGCCTGGCGAAGCAGCGCACTGAGGCCGCCGAAATGTTTCGTCAGGGCAACCGGCCGGAACTCGCGGCTAAAGAGGAGGCGGAGCGGACGCTGATTGAAGGGTACCTGCCAGCGGCAGCCACGCCCGCGGAACTGGATGCAGCGGTGGAGGCAGCAATCACTCAAACCGAGGCTACTTCAGCAAAGCAGATGGGTGTGGTCATCAAAGCCGCGCAGGCTTTGCTGGCTGGAAAAAATGTAGATGGCAAATCGCTCAGTGAAAAAGTGAAGGCGCGCCTAGCATGAGCGTTTTCGGAAAGATGTTCAAACCGCCACTGAAAGAGTGGGAAAAGGAATACTCAGCAACCGGAACCGTACCGAAGTTTAAAGAATCCGTAGGTGCTCTGGTTGCCGAACCGGAACCGGAGCAGGGCGGCAACTTCCGCCCTTATATACCGTCCCGTTTCCACATGCGGGAACTGACACTCATGCCGGTCCTGGTGGGTACAGTACTGGGAATTATCTTCGGCGCGTCGTCGTTATTCCTGGTGCTGAAAGTCGGCCTGACGGTGAGCGCTTCCATCCCAGTCGCCGTCATCTCCATCACGCTTTTCCGGCTTCTTTCGAAGATCGGTTTCCGGAATAACACCATCCTTGAAAATAATATCGTTCAGACTACCGGTTCGGCGGGCGAATCCATTGCTTTTGGCGTGGGTGTCACTATGCCGGCAATTCTGATTCTCGGCTTCGATCTTGAGATCGGCCGGGTACTGCTGGTATCGGTGCTGGGCGGGCTGCTCGGTATTCTGATGATGATCCCGCTTCGCCGCGCTCTCATCGTGGAGCAGCACGGCGAATTGAAATATCCCGAAGGCACGGCCTGCGCTGAAGTTTTGAAGGCTGGCGCATCGCGTGAAGACCAGATGGCGGCGCAAGGAATTGAGCCAAATAGCGCTGAATCGGCAGGCGTCATGGAAACTGAAACCGGTGCAATCACCATCTTCAGCGGCTTTGCCATTGGGCTGGTTTATAAAGCTCTGAACGTCGCATTTAAGCTCTGGAAAGATATTCCGGAAAAGATCTTTGGCCCGCCGTTTGCCGCAGGTTCCATCTCGGCTGAGATCTCGCCAGAGCTTCTGGGCGTTGGGTACATCATCGGTCCCAGAATAGCTGGAATCATGTGCGGCGGAGGCGTCCTTGCCTACTTGGTTCTCATTCCCGCCATTAAGTTCTTCGGCTCGCAAGTGCCCGGTTTGGTTGCACCAGGTTTGATGCCCATCAGCCAGATGAGCCCTGGACAGATCCGCGGTTCATACATTCTCTATATCGGCGCCGGTGCGGTCACGGCGGGCGGCATCATCAGCTTGCTACGCAGCGGAAAGACAATCTGGCGCGGTTTGAAACATGGTCTTGCCGATGTTGGATTTTCGAAAGTAACGAAAGTTGTCGCGGCCGCACGCGTCGATCGCGATCTCTCCATGCAATACGTCTTCGGGGGAATCATTGCCATGGTTGCGGTCATCATGCTGGCGCCTCCGCTCAACCTCTGGCTCAACCCCATTGGGGCAATCCTCATCATTGTTTTCGGGTTTCTTTTCGTCACGGTATCCTCGCGCCTCACCGGGGAAGTCGGCTCGTCCTCCAATCCCATATCCGGGATGACGATCGCCACCGTCCTTTTTACCTGCCTGATCTTCCTGGCTATCGGCTGGACCGGTCCCAGCTACTTCGTCACCGCGCTTTCCATTGGCGGCATTGTATGCATCGCCTCGTCCAACGGGGGCACCACTTCTCAAGATCTGAAGACGGGCTACCTGATCGGTGCCACGCCGCGGAATCAGCAGATCGCAATCCTGATTGGTGCGCTAGCTTCAGCGATTGCCCTGGGGCCCATTCTACTGAAGTTAAACGAAGCGGCCACCGTATATGTTCCGAGCACAACTTTTGAACCCGTGGCAACGAAAGTCTATATCGACCCCATCCCTTTGCCGCCGTATGCTGGAAATCTGCAGCCGCCCACCGGGAATCAGTACCGCCTGTGGACGCCGGAGCAACCCTCCTCCGGCTTACTCGCCGGCAGCTATGTGGTAAATCCGTATGGCCAAGTCACTTATCGATTGGTTCATAACTTTCCTGAGCAGTTGCGGGCGGATGAAGCGAAGGTAGGTCAGACGAGAGAACAGCTAAAAGGGGTGCAAGCCATTGCTGATAGTACTCTCTACCGCGTCTGGAATAAGCAGGATGACGTGGGCGCCCCCTCCGGCAGATATCTGGTCAACGATCGTTCGGAAGTGGTTTACCTAGTAGACCCTGGCATTAACGGTACACACAACGTGCGTCCCGATGGCTCCACCGTGACGAAGTTCGATGCGCCCAAGGCGACACTTGTCTCGTACATCATCAAAGGAATCTTAAGCAGAAAGTTGCCCTGGGCCCTGGTGCTTATCGGAGTGATGATTTCATTGACGCTTGAAATCAGCGGCATCCCGTCCCTTGCTTTCGCCGTGGGGGTATATCTGCCTCTTTCCACTTCAAGTCCGATATTTTTCGGCGGGTTGGTACGCCACTTTGTCGACCTCTATGTGCGCAAGCGCATGACCGGGCGCAACCTTACCGAAGAAGAGTTAGTAGCGGAAACGGACCGAAGCCCGGGAGTTCTGATGGCATCCGGCTATATTGCCGGTGGCGCAATCGCCGGGATATTGATCGCGTTCATGGCGGGTGTGCTTTCAAGCGTAGACAAGGGTATTACGGATTGGTCGACCGCTAACAATCCGCTTTTCAACGGGCCTCTTTCTGACGCACTTTCGGTCATCCCGTTCATCGTTTTGATTATGCTGCTCTATTTAGTGGGCCGCGAAAAATTGCTCGCTCCAAAAAAGCCCATGTTTTAGAGCATCTTGTTTTTGAGCTTGAGGGTGAATTTAGGATTTACTGAGAGGATTATTGGTCTGCTGAGGGGCTGCAATGGCGGGCGAACTGCGGGCAACGGTCTCAAGCTCTCGTGTTGACTCACGCCAAAGACTTAGCAAACCAATCGCCTTAACTCGGAACTCAAATTGCTTAGTGCGATGCTATGAAGAACAGCAATACGAAAAGTCCGGTACCTGCCTCACAGGGTCGCGCAACTCCGGTTTCCGGCCAAAAAGGAATTGAGATCCAAAAATTTGGAACTGTGGTCAATATTCCCACGGGCCTCGAGGCGGGGATCCGCTCGAAGAGCGTCGACATGTTGAACCAGGTTCTTGCCGATACGATGGCAATCCGTGACCTATATAAGAAGCACCATTGGCAGGTGTCAGGGCCTACTTTTTATCAGCTTCATCTTTTGTTCGATAAGCATTATGAAGAGCAGGCAGAATTGATCGACACAATCGCGGAGCGGATTCAGATTCTTGGCGGGCTCGGTGTGGCCATGGGTGCCGATGTAGCGGAAATCACAAAAGTGGAACGTCCTCCAAAGGGAAGGGAAGAGGCTCCTGTCCAGATTTCCCGCCTTCTGGCCGCCCACGAAATCATTCTAAAAGAAAGTCGCGAGTCCTCGAAGAAGGCCAATGATGCAGGCGATGACGGCACCACCGACCTCTTAGTAAGCGACGTCATCAGGACCAACGAGCTTCAGGTATGGTTCATCTCTGAGCACTTGGTCAATCTGCCGATCGTGATTGCCGATTAGCCGCGCTGCAATATTTAGTTAACGGGCAGACGGGAGGGCGGCCGCGACACCATACCGCGGAACGCTTCGTCTACTGAGATGTTATTCGATTGCAAGGTCTGTCCGGTGGAACGTGCAAGTTCCACCTGAGCCTTCTTGTAGCTTCCCGAAGCAGTAACCTCGTTAGTCTGTGCTGTCGCAAGATCGCGTTGCACCAGAATTACCTGGAAGATGGTCGATGCGCCAAGAGCTAGCTTTTTTTGTTCGGCGTCTAGAGTCTGCTCTTGCAGCACGCGGGCTTTCAGAGCGGCTTGATACGAACCGCGGGCCTGTTGAATTCCAATGATTGCGTTTCGCACTTCCAGCCGGATATTGTTTTCCTGGCGTTGAAGCTGCAATTCGCTCTGGCGGACCGTAAGTTGATCTATCAGGTAATCAGCTTGCGCCGTGCGGTTTCGCAATGGAATGTTCAGAGACACCCCAGCCGAATAATCCGGATAGTTGCGGCGCAGTAATTGCCCAAACAGCGTCCCGTAACCACCGATCAGAAAGGGATTCACCGTGCTCACGCCCACGGGAACGGAAACATCGGAGCCGGTCACCTGGGTCGGTTG
>JAYTGM010000146.1:0-6645 GCA_043733425.1 Terriglobia bacterium | reverse complement strand
CTCCCCCCAGATTGAAGTCCAACGCATCGGCTTGAGCAGCAACTGGCGCACGGAACTCCGCACCATGTTCCGCCTGAAAGGCCCCGACCACCCCCAATTCTGGTGACTCACCCTTGAGTGCCGCCAATTCTGCTTACTGGTAGTTTCCGCAACGCTTACCGTAGTATGGAACCAGGAAACTTTGCCGAACCTGATAGACCGATACGGAAACGAATTGGAAGCACTTCCCGCGCTACTTTCCGCCGGGCGCGACGCGACGTGGGCATATTCCTGGGAGGGAGAAGACATACTGGCATGGAAGATACTCCATGATCAGTTGGGCGTTGGGACCGGGTTTTACGTGGATGTGGGGGCGCACCACCCGAGCTATCTTTCGAATACTTTTCTGTTCTACCAGCGAGGGTGGCGCGGCATCAATATCGATGCGATGCCCGGGAGTATGGAACCATTCCGAATAGTTCGCCCGGAAGATCTAAATCTCGAAATCGGAATTGCACGGGAGGCGTCAACAAAAGTTCTCGTCCAATTTGACGACCCCAGCTTGAATGGGTTCCTCTCAGAGGATCAAATTTTGTCCTAAACCGGCCGGGGCTGCACAGTTCTGCACCGTTCGATAGTGGAATGCGTTCCCCTCACCACCATTTTGGATCGGTATGAAGTCGCTAGCAACTTCGATCTGCTCAACATTGATGTTGAGGGACTTGAGCTTGAAGTCTTGAGTTCGATCGACTTCACCAGGTATCGGCCCAAGCTGATTATCGGGGAGGCTTTGGGATGCAACTGCGTGGAGGACGCACTCGCTAGTCCGATTGCACGCGTGATGAAAACCAAGGGTTACAAGCTTTTTTCGCGATTGCATTTTTCGATGATCTTTATCGAGGAGTCCCGCTAAGGCTCACCCCTCGTACAGATCCCGGCCTTTTACCAGCGCCTCAATCTTCCGGTCTGCAACCGACCGTTTCAGCATCCAGAACCCGCAATCAGGATGCACCCAACCCACACGTCCCGCACCCAGCACCTTCTCCGCCCTCTCAATCGCGCGCGCAATTTCCTCCGGCGTCTCCACATGATTGGTCTTGATATCCACCACCCCGATCCCGATCTTGATCCGCTCCGTCACTCCTTTCAGCGCCTCCAGATCCGCCGCTGGCCTGTGCGCTAATTCCAGCACCAGATGGTCCGCATGCAGTTCGTTCAAGAAGCCCAGCAGATGCTCCCAATCGCCCTTCTGAATCGTCTGGCCTCCGTAATTTCCAAAGCACAGGTGCACCGCTTTCTCGCCCGTCACCCGGTCCAGCACCGTGTTGATCGCCCGCGCAGCCAGCGGCCCATCCGCCGCGTTTCCCGGAATGTTCGCCTCATCCACCTGCACGCAAGCACACGGCAACCCGGCCACCTGAGCCGCCAGCACCTCCGCAATCGCCATCGTCAGTGCTTCAAAATTCCTGTAATGCGTGTCCAGCAGGCTGCGCGACAACATATACGGGCTCGTCACCGTAAACTTGAAATGCCCCGAAGCCACCGCGGCAGCAGCTTCGCAATCCGCCCTCAAATTCAGCGACCCCTCACCCAACGCTCCCACCACCACGCCCGCCGGTTTGCGCCGGAAGCCCATCGGCTGCAGCTTCTGAAACGCATCCCAATCGCGCCGCCCCATCTGCGTCCGCATCCCTTCCATCGGGCGCACGAAATAATCGATCATCCCGTTCGTATCCGGATGATTCACGTCGAAGCGGTACAACTCGCCCTCAGTCGGCAGATCGATCCCGGCCTGCCGCTGAATATCCAGCACCACCCGTGTTGCGTCCGCGCGCGATTGCTCCGAAGGGTTCGCCACCAGCCAGTCAGGTACAGGGTAAGAGCCTACAGTCGTCGTTCGAATAGCCATAAGAAAATAGTCAGTCCACTAACGCCGCACCGCGCAGCCGCCGCAAGTAATCGTTCAAATCCACTAGCGACGCAAAAAAACCCGCAAAGTCCGAAGTCCTGTCTTTCGTCCCAGGCCGCCGCGCATTGAAGTCCCGCGCCCGGAACAGGTCCGTCACGGAAATCACCGCAGTGCCCATGGGCCGGTATTCATGCGTGCCTTCCGCCCTCGCCACTCCGCCTGAAACGTAAAGCTCGAACCCCAACTAATAACTCCGGCTCACTCCGTTCCGCGAATCCGTCACCGTAAACTTTCCATCCGCGTGCGCCGAAAGCTTAATATAATTCCCCGCATCCCCGTCCTGGCTTGGGTTGGCAATCAACTGCTCCTCAACATTGCTCTCCGTCCCGCCCGCTACGGACGTGTGCAATTGCCACATATCTTTCAGCCCTGGCGAATCATGCACCGCCTTCCAAGCCTCCGGCGTGCCCCCCTTCTTCGCGCCGTTATTCATAATCGCCACTTTCGGATGCAGCGCATGCACAATCGCTGCCGGCCCCGACATGTTCATCCCGTGATGCGTCGTCAGATACACGTCCACCGTCCCGATCCGGTTCTGCGGACACACCAGTTCAAACTCTTTGTTCCAGGTCAGGTCGCCTAAATCCAGAATCCGGAACTTGCCATAGGTGATCAGCGTCCCCACGGACCGCGCATTCTCCGTAGGGTCCGCATCGCGCATCTTGGTCCCTGCGCAAAACGGGTTCGCCGCGCCCTTACCCGCTATCAGTTCGCCCCCCGCGCTCAGCACCTTCACCGTCAACCCGCGCACTGGAATCGTGTCACCGGCCTTCACTTCCAGATGTTCGCCGCCCCCGCGCACTTTTGCGTAGGCTTCATACAACTTGTCCTCATTCGCGCCATGCTCAAAGCTCGTGCCATGATCCACAAAATGTTTGATCGGCATCAGCGCCGCCAGTTGCGGAACGCCCCCCACATGGTCAGTGTGATAGTGCGTAATCACCAGATAATCGATCTGTGTCACGCCCGCCGCCTTCGCCGCCGCCGCAATCCTCTTCGCGTCCCGCCCTTCAAAGCCAGGCCATCCCGTATCCACCAGCATCGATTCGCCCGATGGCGAAACAAACAGCGTCGCCTGCCCGCCTTCCGTATCGATAAAGTAAACATCCAGGGACGATGACTTCGGCGCGCCCCAAACCACCGCGGCGCAAAGTAGCAACAACGCAAATGAACTTTTCATAATCGAGAGAATCGTATCATGGGGGACAACCCAAGGAACAACCGGGTACCCTGGAACGTAATATTTATTGAATGCCTTATTGCAGCCATTGCGGAACGGTCGCCGGGGAGAGTGACCGCTTTTGCGCAAAATGCGGCGGGCAACAACCCGCTCCCGCAGCCGCCCCGCCCGTTCAGGACCCCTTTGAGAACCTAAGCCCGCGCACCGCCTGCATCCTTTGTTACGTCCCCGTCGTGGGTTGGATCCTCGCGGTAATTGTCCTCGCTTCCCGCAAATTCCGCACTGACCAATTAGTCCGCTTCCACGCCTTCCAGGGCCTCTATCTCTTCGCGGTCTGGCTCTTCATCCATTGGGCTGTACGCCCCGTCTTCCAGGATCTCGATTTCCCCGGCTACCGCGCCGATAAGCTCCTTGAAGCCGTCATGTTCGGCATCTGGATTTTCATGATGATCAAAACCAGCCGCCAGGAACGCTACGTGCTCCCCCTGATCGGCGAATTAGCCCAACGCTCCGCCGCCGAAAACTAACCGAACTTGTTGGCCTGATAATACTGTCCCTCGCCATTGGCTCAGGTCTGGTGACAAGTGCTCGATACCGTCATCTGCAGTTCCGCATTACTAACACTATTTAAAACACAGGATCGGAATCCACGTTGGATTGCTTCACCGGGATATTTAGACCGAATTTCTTGACCATAATCTCTACCGTGTCTCGAATCCACAAGGCACTTTTGGGAGCAACATAAACAGCTTCGATCAGTCGTCCTAAATCAACCGGCGCAACCAACCCGTGCTTTTCTTCTGGCGTTTCAATGACATTAGGCTCTGTGCCATCCTGCACCAATAGCCGAGCTTCTCGCTCATGAGCGAAGCTAGATCGTTTACAAAAGAAGGGGAGCATCGTGTTGTATTCTGGCACCGGCTCACTTGTGTAATCCAGATAGGTCACCCTGCCAGCGAAGATTGAAAAAGGCGTCGAAGCAAGAGATTGTTGCAGTCTTGAAAAGGTTGTCCTTACAGCTAACCCATTTCCGTCACGCGCATAAAGATCCCACATCGCGGCCGATTCAAAGGGATTTTCATGCCAACAGTTAATAAAGGTCTCTCTGCGCATTTGGTTTTTCAAAGCCGCCATCTGAGCAAAAATACTTATCCTGGACTCCGGGCTGAGATCCAGATACATCTGAGGGCGCAAACTGAGAGTGAATCGGGAATTGGCCCCCTCCACAAATCAGCAAACTTATCAGCTCGCGTGAAAAACATCTGGGCTGAACTAATTAGATGAATGAATTTAGGAAAATCCATGTAGCGCCACATGGTTGAGTTTTGTGGAACTGATGGGATGTGGGGGTGATATTCGACAGCCACAAGGGCAGTTTACCGAACGTGGCTCTGGCTTGGCCATTCGCATTTCAGCAGATGTTAACCGCAACCTCAGCCAGTCCCGTACTGCAGCCTTACACGAATCTTCAGCGAGTGGGAATCTCTTATTGACCGGTTACTTCACCCGATCGAAAACCCGCGTCTCTTCGAAAGCCGCGCCTTTCGAATCCGTCCCATGCACGTAAACCGTCCGCGTGTTCCCATCGGCGGACAGGACCGTCTTGGACTTTGCCAGACTCCTTTCCGCCTCGTTTCGAAATTTGAGCCCACTCCCTATCGTTCACTTTCGTGTTGATCATCGTAACCCCCGGGGTCGATCCCGCCGCCGCCCCATCGTATTTAACGAGATTCTCTTTACCGTAAACCGGCCCGATAGCCTCCATTTTCCCGTCTTCGTCATCACTGAATTCGTGGCCGGTCCATTCGCAATCACCGTCACCCGCCCTTTCCAGTCTTCCTGCTTCCGCACTTTCGATTTCTCGGAATTGAATTCCAAGCGCCCACCGATAGATCCCCAACCACCGCCATCGAGACAGCAACTACCGAAAAGAACGCTATTTTGCAAAGTTTCATAGTTAACGATAAGACGCTCTTTTGCCGCGATTCCGCAAGACCGATCATTCCCGCATGTTAGAATAATTATTCACATCAAAGTATATTTATGCATTTTTTGATAGGCATAGCGGGCCACACAGGCTATAGCGGTGTCGAACTCATCAAGCTCCTGCGCCAACATCCCGCTTTTGATCCGGTTCTGCTGGATCATCGCGAACCAACCGTCGCGCCCTCCTCGCTTCACAGAATTCCGTTCATCCCTGAAGCCGTCCGCGAAGCCCATCTCGACGCCGTCCTCCTCGCCACTTCTCCTGAGGTTTCGCTCCAAGCCGCTCCCTGGCTGCTCGAATCCGGCACCCGGGTTGTCGATCTCAGCGGCGCTTTTCGCCTCCAAACTCCCGCCAGTTACGAACGATGGTACGGCGCTCCCCACACCTGCCCGGAATTCCTCAAACAGGCCGTCTACGGTCTCCCGGAATTCAACCGCGCCCAAATCGCGGGGGCCCGTTTTGTCTCCAACCCCGGCTGCTACCCCACGGCCGCCAATCTGGCCCTTCGCCCTTTGATCGAAGCCGGAATCATTGATCGCGCCAGCGGCATTATCTGCGACGCCAAGTCCGGCGTCAGCGGCGCCGGCCGCAAGCCCTCGCTGAACACCAGCTTTTGTGAAGTCACCAACAACTTCTCTGTCTATTCCGTTCTCCATCACCGTCATGTGCCAGAAGTTCTCCAAACTTCCGGCCTCGAAGAGCACGAATTCAGCTTCACCGCCCAACTCATTCCCATTGATCGCGGCATTCTCGAAACCCTCTATTTCCGCGCCACGCCGGAAAATCTTGCCCGTCTCGAATCCGTCTATCACGCCCGCTATGCCGCCGAGCCGTTCGTCCGCCTCTATCCCTCCAGCACCTTTCCCGATATCCATGCCGTCGCGCACACCAACCTCTGCGCGATCGGCTTCGTCTCGCACCCGGAAAGCCATCGCGCCGTCATCGTCACAGCGATCGATAACCTGGTGAAAGGTGCCGCCGGACAAGCCATCCAAAACCTGAATCTCATGCTAGGCTTGCCCGAAACCGAAGGTCTCTTATGAGGCTGCTCATCAAGATCGGCGGCACTCTCCTCGATTCCCAGGATCGTCGCGATCGCCTCGCCGGCCAGATTGCCGATTTGCTAACTGCTGGCCACAAAGTCGCCGTGGTCCACGGCGGCGGGAAGCAAATTACCGAATACCTTGAAGCGCGCGGCATAGAGAGCGAATTCCGCGAAGGACTGCGGGTCACCACGCCTGAAACAATTGATGCCGTTCTCAAAGTGCTTACCGGCACCGTGAACGGCGAACTCGTCGCGGCCCTCATCCGTTCCGGCGCTGGCGCGGTCGGCCTCACCGGTCTCGATGGCTGGCTGGTTCAGGCCGAACAAATGAACCCCGCTCTCGGCGCTGTCGGCCGGGTCACCGGTGCCAACTCCCGCCTCCTCGATGTACTCTCCTCAGCCGGATTTCTCCCCGTCATCGCCTGTCTGGCGGGCGATCTCGAAGGCCGTTTCTGGAATGTCAATGCCGATCAGATGGCCGTCGC
>JAYTGM010000145.1:0-2348 GCA_043733425.1 Terriglobia bacterium | reverse complement strand
GCTTGGTCCCAAGCCGTGCGCAAATGCCGCAAATACTCCGCCGAAGCAGCAACCGGTGAGATTCGCTCTACGCCTTCCGGGGCGGCAATCGGCAAAATGGTTTCCGTGCGATCCACTCCCGCGTGCGATAGCCACGATTTCGCGGACGCCACCAACCGCCCGGCACTCTCCACGCCGCGTTTGCGCGCCAGTTCGCCAACCAGCCGCTCCGGCAACAAATACAGAAAGGAAGGCAGCAGTGCTTCCGCGCGGATTTCGCCTGGATTCACTTCCTGCGGAATCGCGAATGCTTCCACAGACCCCGCCGATAGATCCGCAAAAGCCAATGCGGAGTTCGTGGTTCCCAGATCGATTCCAACTACAAAACGCGCTTCGCCCAACACTTACTCCACTTCTAGCTCAGCCGGCGCCAGCACGGTGATGTTCTGTTTGGGGGTCAGCGCCGGGAGATGTACGTCTTTCACAGCCCATCCCCGGTGGCGCAGCATGCCTCCGGAAGGAGCGGTAGCTGGCACGTTACCCAGAAATTTCACCATCGCCGGGTCTTTTGAAGGTGCCTGCACAAATGTCCCTTCCACGCCATCGATCACCGGCGCAATTGTCAGATACCGGTTCAATGCTTCGCGGCAAGGCCCATGCATGGAGCGCGCGGCTGACCCAACCTGGTCATCGCTATAAGCGGCGATATCTTCCAGGAAAAAATCTAACAAACGCCCATCACGCTGAAGAATGCCCAACAGTTGCAGAGCACCATCTGAAACCTTCACGACAGGCGGCGGGGGCGGGGCAGGCTTTTCGTCTTTTTTGCGAAACAAACCCAATTCTGCCATCAACTCAGGAGTCAATTGCCCATGGGACAACATCGCGAAAAAACAGCGGAAAGCTAATGAAATCTTAGACATGCTTCAATCAACTTCAGAATAGCAGCCGCGCACTTAGCGGGCGGGAACCAGGCTAGCCTGTTTCAACCGGTCCAATTGTTTGCGCGCCACCTGCGCCCAGGAACTGCTGCCATCCAGTTTCAGATATTCGCTCCAGTAGCGGACGGCCCGCATTTGTTCACCGGTGTGTTCAGAAACCAGCGCCAGATTGAACAGGGCATCCGCATATTGCGGGTTCAGTTTGAGCGCGGCCAGGTAGTGATCACGGGCTTGCCGGGCATCGCCCTGCTCATCATAGAGGTTGCCCAGGTTAAATTCGGCAAGAGCATAGTCGGGGTCGGAATCCACGGCCCGGCGATATAGGTTTTCGGCCTTGGTGAGCTTGCCCATCCTGAAGTAAATGGTGCCCAAATTCACCAGCGCACCCGCTGCTTCCGGATTCAGGTCTACAGCTTTTTGATAAGCCTGAAGCACCTCATCCACGGGCGCACCTGTTTCTTCCAGCGTAAGCCCGTGCTGGAACCAGCTCTCTGATTCTCGATCGTTCGCCGCGCGGGTTGGTTTGGGCTTGGCCAGCAAGGTGGCTGGGCCGCCCCGCCCCGCCGCGTCAAAATTCAGCAGCAATTGGCCGGTAAGCGCGTTCATCTTCCCCCCCGCCAGATGAACCGAAACGGTGCGGCCTTCAGAAGTAAACTTTAGCTCTGAAAGAGGCCGCTCCACATGCGCCAGCTTCTTCCGCAAGGAGCGAACCACGCGAGTAATGGTGGAGACGGGAATACGCTTCTGGCGCAACATCAGTAGCGTGCGCAAAGCCAGTATGTCGGCGAAGGAAAATTCGATCCCGCCCGAAACCAGTCCCTGGCGCTCCCAACTTTTCAGTTGCCGCTCTGAAACTTCAAGCATGCGCCGGACATTCTCACGCGAATAAGACTGGTTCGGAGCGTGTACGGCCACAGCCTGAATGGTAGCTTGCGCGCGCTTAGAACGTATAGGCCGGCGGCTTCACGCCTTTGAGCCGCAAGTACACTTCTGCCTGACCGCGATGGTGCGCCATGTGCGTGAAGCCACCCCAGAGCGCCTCAGTGCCGGACATCTGCTTGCCTTCGGGACCATACATTTTCGCGAGCTGGTCATCACTGAGGGAGGCAGCGGTCTGGCTGCAGAACGCTAAGCCGTCCTTCATATAGGCCACGACTGCGGCTTTGTCCATGGTGGCGGGCTTAGCGGGGCCCTTTTCACCTGAAACGCGGCCGAAGTAATTCAGATCGGCTTGCACAATGTGAACCATCAGGGCGCCGAAGGTCATCTCCTTCGGTTCAACCGTTGAGGGAGGAACGAAATCGTAGCCATCGGCTGGCATGGCCTCCGCAACGGCAAGCGTGAGGGCGGCAGAACTGGCCCAGTGCTTCGCGAAATTGATACTGTCAGCAGCAAAGGAAGGGATGGTTACCAGGCCTGAGACGGCCA
>JAYTGM010000144.1:0-6659 GCA_043733425.1 Terriglobia bacterium | reverse complement strand
GCAGTGTCTATACCAAGCCTGACATTACCGCGAACCAATCGCCCTTTGTGAACTTAACCGTTCGCCGCCAGGTAACAAGCGGCCTCACCTTCGCCGGTAACGCCTACTATCGGTTCATTCGCACGCAAACACTGAATACTGACGTGAATGAAAATTCGCTCGATCAATCCGTCTACCAGCCCAACTCGGCCGATATCCGCGCGCTCGCGGCGGCGGGTTATTCCGGCTATCCCTTACGCGGTGCCAATTCAACCAATACTCCGTTCCCTTCGTGGCGCTGTATTGCACAAGCGTTGCAGCGGGATGAACCGGCGGAGAAGTGCAACGCGCTGCTGAACCAAGGCTCCACAAGACAGCAAAATTACGGCACGGCGGCGCAATTTACCTGGATACGGCACGGCAATCAGCTCACGGGCGGTGCCGGTTTCGATCGGCGGACAACCGGTTTCCGCCAGCTTTCCCAACTGGGCTATCTGAACCCGGACCGCAGTGCGACTCCCGTAAATGCGTTCGGAGACGGCATCACCGGCGGCAACATCAATGGGGAGCCTTTCAATACCCGCGTGAATTTGGACGGCCGCGCCAATACAGAAAGTGTTTACGTATCCGACACCGCACAGTGGCGCCGCCTTTTTAGCTTTACGGCAGGGGCCCGCTACAACAGCAATACCATTCGCAATCTGGACAATTTTCTGCCTCAGGGGCTGCCAGGGTCTCTGAGTAGCCGCAGTGTATTTGAGCGCTTCAACCCCACTGCGGGTCTCACCTATCGGCCGTCCGGTCTCCTCACCGCGTACTTCAGCTTTAGTGAAGGCAGCCGCGCGCCTACTTCAATTGAACTCGGTTGTGCCGATTCCACCCGGCCCTGCAAATTGCCGAATGCGCTTGCCGGTGATCCTCCCCTGAAACAAGTGGTCACTCGAACCTTAGAGGCCGGGTTACGCGGTTCGCTTGAAAGCGGCCTAAGCTGGAGCGCCGGCTGGTTTCGCGCGCAGAACCAGAACGACCTGATCTTCGCCGCATCAGCCCAGACCGGATTCGGCTACTTCAAAAATTTCGGTGCAACCCGCCGGGAGGGTGCTGAAGTGAACCTGCACGGAGCCTGGAAGACGCTTGATTGGGGAGCAGACTACACGTTTCTGAATGCTACCTACCGTACGCCGGAAACCGTGAACGCGGGAAGCAACAGCACGGCTGAGGGAGGCGCAATTGACATCGTCTCCGGCGACCAGATCCCTCTGATTCCGCGCAATACTCTGAAAGTCTTCGCTCTATGGAAAGCAACACAGCGCCTGGGGATCGATCTCGATTTGAACGCGATCGGCAGATCGTTTGCCCGGGGTAACGAAAATAACCAGTCGCGGGCGGATGGCGTTTATTTTCTTGGGCCTGGAATTTCGCCCGGTTACGCTGTGGTGAATAGCAGCGTTCACTTTCAGTTACAGCGCAGGCTGCAGGTGTTCCTTCAGGTAAATAACGTCACTGGGCGGCGTTATTACTCAGCGGCCCAGCTTGGCCCCACGGCTTTCAGCGCAAACGGAAATTTCCTCGCCCGCCCCTTCCCCGCAATCGGTGGCGATTTCCCTTTGCAACGTTCCACCTTCTTTGCGCCTGGGGCTCCCCGCGCTGCTTGGGCCGGAATACGGTTTCGCCTGTAAGCAATCAAATCTCCCAGCAGCATTCGCCGTCACGGTAGTAACTCACCATTCCGTCTTCGCTGACCTTCAGCACGTCGCCATAGTGCGAAGCGGCCAGGGCGGCGGTGGTTCGCCCGCCTTCCACCGCTTGCGCGTCATTGCCAGACGCAACCAGGATTGCGCCAAACGTTAGCACGCGCGAATCGCGGTCCAGCACGATGGCTCCATCGATTCGCGCCACGCTCTCAAGGACCGAAGGCGGCAGATCCAGCACGCGCGCTCCCCGCAGCAAATAGTGGAACTGCCCCTTACCGCCCGTCTTGGCCGTGCTTCGCTCGTCCAGCAGATCACCCGGACGAATCAGCTTCATCGCGTCGGCAACATCGTGAAGCACCACAAACAAGCCGCCGCGCCGGTCTTCCGCCAAATTCAACGCGGTTCGGAATAAGCGTTCGGCCAACAATTTCCCCACTGCCTGTTCATAGATGGCGTACCGCTCCACGGAATCGGTCAAACGCCAGCGGCCATCCAGGAAGCGGAATACCTCGCTGCCTTCCGCGAAAATTTTCATCTCCCCGTTTGGCGTCAAGACCAGGCACACATGCCCCCCGCAAAGGGTGGATCGCGTGTGGGCCTCAAACCGCGCCGCGCTCGGCAATGGCAGGTCGTACTCGGCGTAAGGCTTGGCCCATTCCGCTACATCTACAATTTCCACCAGCAGGCCTTTTCCGTCCACCAGGGCCACAGTCTGCAAACCATCGCAGAGCCGGTGAAAGCTGCGGCTGGCTGTTAAATCGCTGCCATACCGAAGAGCGCCGTCCGGCAGTGGGGGCGGCACGTGACATGGATCCTGGTTCGGGCCGAAAAGCAAAACGCCCGTCTCAATCCTGCGGTTTTCATACGTTGTGGAAGAAGCAATGCGAAGTACTTCAATCGCCTCCGTCACCCGGTCGCCGGAACCGGTAAACGTATCCACAGAACGGTACGGCTCGCCATCCAGGTACGCCGAGACGTAGCGGTCCTCCGGCAAGCCGCGGAATAAGTGGAAGTTTACAACGGCGCGCTCTGAATCCATCAACAGGTTGAAGCGAGCCTGCAACACACTCCCAATTCGCCTTACCATCCGCACCTGCGATTCGGTAAAGCGCCCCGTGGAACTGCGTAACGTGCGGGCCTGCCCTAGCCATTCGAAAACCAGCGCGCTCCTCTCCTCACGAATCGAAAGCACGTCCGGTGTGGAAGACGTGCTTACCTCGCGATCTCCCCATAGCGAATCGGGAAGAAAATAGTGAACTCCCCGTTCCAGTAGCTCGCCATATAATCCGTCAGCAAATGTCACACGCGTTCGAATTCCACTTCGTCCACGTAGCACCAGCCCCAGTGCTCACCCGGCTCCAGCGATTGAATGATCGGGTGGCTGGTGGCACGGAAGTGTTTCGTCGCATGCTTGTTCTTTGAAGAATCGCAGCAGCCCACATGCCCGCAGCTTTTGCAAACACGCAAATGCACCCACTGATCGCCTGTTTTCAAACACTCTTCGCAGCCCTTTGTGTGCGGCGCGACATTGCGCACCTGATCCAGATGAGAACACTCAGCCATTCGTTCGGGCCTCCCGCGCCCCTTGCTTCGGCAGCCGTACCGTGAAGCGTGTATTGCCTGGCTCCCATTCAACCGAAACCTGCCCTCTATACCGGTTTGTAATTCGCTGCACCGTGTCCAGCCCCAGCCCTATGCCTTCGCCAACACCCTTGGTGGTGAAAAACGGATCGAAAATCTTGCGGGCCACGCCGGCTGGTATTCCCGCCCCGTTATCCCGCATCTCAACGCATACCGAATTATGGTCACCCCAAGTGCGCAGGCGCAGCTCACCGCCATCCTTCATGGCTTCAATTGCATTCACCACCAGGTTGGTCCAGACCTGATTCAACTCAACGCCAAAAGTGCAGCTCTTGGGCTGCGTTCTATCGTAATCGCGCACTACATTAACCGATTTATTCCGCAACTTAAAGGCTAAAATTGTAAGCGTACTCTCCAGACCGTCATGAATATCGATCTCCTGTTTCAGAGCCTGATCCATACAGGAATAATCTTTGATGGCCTTCACTAATTCGAAAATACGCGTCACGCTCTGCTTAATTTCGTGAACCAGGGCCGCAATTCCGCGCGCCTCGAAACGGGTGTTCAACTCGTGAGCCAGCCCGGCGGAAAGTTTGCCAAGCGCCATGAGCTTTTCCTGCTGCACATCCATGCGTGTCACCTCACGCACTCGGTCTGTCATCAACGCCACCAGGCGCTGGCCCACCAAAGGAATGCGCGCGATCATCTCCGGAAAGATTTGCTTGTGAAATCGTCCGATCCGGCTACGCACCGCCGACCTGCCCTCCCCCTGGAAAGTTTCCAGACGCGAAAAGGGAAGCATTCCGGTAATTTCACCCGCTTCCACCGGAAACACCTGCCCGTCCGATCGCCTGAATTCAGCTGAACCCTCAAAGAACACGAACATGTAGTCGGCCGGATGGCAATCGAACCCTCGCCCGCGCCGGATGCCACGCGCTTGACCGACCCTTTTCGCACATCTCCAACCGCGAAAATACCCGGCACGCTGGTTTCCAGCAGGCCCGGGTCGCGGTCCATCGTTCATGTTTGCGGCAGCTTGCCATTTCGCTTCGGGTCGGCTCCGGTCAGGATGCAGGGTATCGAGCGCCGCTTTACCGGAATCTGCGCGCAACACACGATATTTATCCGCATAACGGCTGCGCAGGTCCCTTTCCACGGAACGAAGCACTTCCTGATCGTCGTCCACGGTGAGAATCGCCGATTTTGCCATCTGTTTAAGCTTAGACGCAGCAAGCGCCCGGAAAGTAGCCAGTTGATCTCTAAAGTTCCGCTTCCGTGTGCCGATATACCTTGTTAGTGAACTGGGTATCCCTACATTGGCGTAAGGCGTTCCTGGCGTCTGTCTGCCTGCTCTTGGTCGGCAGCGCCACTCATTTCAGCGAATTAAAACGCGCCCGGCCAGTCTTGATCGTCGGTACCGATTTTGCCCCGCCTTATTACTTTCAGAATCCCGATGGCACCATGGCGGGTGTCGCGGTGGACGTCCTCACCAGAGCGGCTTCTCACCTCGATTTCAGCCTGAAGTTCGTTCATCTGTCCGGCTCGCCCGATTCTTTCCTTTCCTCCCATCAGGTGGATTTCTGGCCAGTACTCACCATTACCGAAAAGCGAAAACGTGAGTTCCATATGACGGAGCCATGGCTTTTCAATACATTCTGTTTGCTGCGCAGGCAAACGGGCACGTTTCCCACCGGCAAAGAGTTGCGCATCGCGCATTGGGTGAACGCCGTGAACGCCGCTAATGCCAAATTATTTTTCCCGCAGGCCCGGCACTTGCCGCGCCCAACCCGGGATGGAGTGATGGCTGCCGTCTGCCTGGGGTTGGCTGATGGCGGCATCATCGAAACCCGCGTTCTGGACAGCTTGTTGCTAGATAGACCCCGCGCCTGTGAAAACATCGCGCTCCTTAAACAATTTATCCCCGGGGCGACCTTCCCCATGGGTATCGCCGCCGTCAAATCCGCAGGCAAACAGGCCGATGATCTTCACCTGCAGATCACCCGCATGGCGAATTCAGGGGAACTGGCAAAGATCTTCGAAACTTGGGCGAGTATCTCGTCAAATGAAGCAAATTCCATTGCCGCCATGAATTCCGCGGAACAGAAAACGCGCTTCGCTTATGCGGTTTTGGTTCTCATTCTGATCACCGCCGTATTGGTCTTAGTCCAGTTCCGCCGTGTTCGCAAAGCTTACGCACTTGCCCGAAATGAATATGCCGAACGCAAACGGGCGGAAGAAGCCCGCCGCTCCGCCGACCGCACACGCAATACCGTTCTTGAGGGAGCCGCAGAAGGAATCTGCGGCTTAGACGCCCAGGGCCAGACCACTTTCATTAATAGCGCCGCCGCCCGCCTTCTAGGCCTTGGGCCCTCCCCTGCCGGGCCTTACGACTTTCACTCGCTGGTTCATGGCGCTGACCTGTCCTGCTGCCAGGTTCACCGCTGTCCGTTCAGCTCCAATCGCGACGGCACTCCAGAGGTGCGGGTCGAAGCGGATCGGTTTCTGCGCGGTCTGCAGTCCCGCTTCCCGGTAGAATTCGTTTTCTCTCCCCTCATGGAAGACGGGCAGTTCACCGGTGCCGTTGTCACCTTTAAAGACATTACCGCGCGCCAGATGGCGGATCTATTGGATACCGATCGTAACGCTGTACTCGAAATGCTCGCCCAGAACGAATCGCTGGAAAGAATTTTCGATGCTATCGCTCGATTGGCCGAAACTCAGTATCCAGATCTATTTTGCACCATTATGGCCGCAAACCTGCATTGCCTTGAACTTCGCTCCGCCCCTTCGCTGCCAAATCCCCTTCGCGAGTCGCTTCGCTCCCTTGCCATCCGCCCTTCTTCGCTCACCTGCGGTGCCGCCGCTTATTGGTCCAAGCCCGTCCTGGCGACCGATATAGCGTCCGATAGCCTGTGGCAAGCTCATCGTCAGATGGCTTTAGAGAGCGGTGTCGCCTGTAGCTGGTCTTACCCCATTCTTTCGGCCTCGAATGACGTGCTGGGAACAGTTGCCTTGTATGGACCCAAAGCTGCAGCCCCGGATTTCGACCAGCAGAATCTGCTCCAAATTACCTGCCGATTGGCACGTCTGGCAATTGAGCAAACCCGGCTAACGCTACAGCTACACTACCAGGCCCATCACGATAGCCTGACCGGACTTCCCAATCGCCTGCTCTTCGAACAAAAACTTCTCAATGCTCTTGCTGTAAGCCGCCGAGATCAATCCACCACTTCCTTGTTCTATATTGATCTCGATCGTTTTAAGCAGATTAACGACACCCTTAGCCATCACGTTGGCGATCTCTACTTGTGCCAGGTGGCCACCCGGCTCCACGGCGTGTTGCCCCATACCGCGACGCTGGCACGCCTGGGGGGCGATGAGTTCGCGGTCGTTATACCTTCCATC
>JAYTGM010000143.1:0-6659 GCA_043733425.1 Terriglobia bacterium | reverse complement strand
CAACTGCATACTACGCTGTTTTTCACTTACTAACCTCCGATGCTGCTCAGCGCTGGGACGGAACTACGGTCGACCGGGGCGGGCTTGAACGTGGCTTCGATCACCGAGCCATGCGGACGATCTCTTCGAAAATTGCGGGGAATACATGGAAAGATTCGACAGGAAGCGTACCGTCATTCTCCAAGACGGTACGCGTTGTCGCGAGGGCCTTCGTTGATTTACAAATTGACCGCCATAGCGCGGATTACGATAATCAGCGAGTGTGGTCACAGACAGAGGCGGAGAACGTTGTTGCCAGGGCCATCGATGTTTTCCAAAAGTGGGAAGCGGTTCACACCGCACCCGAAGCTGGCACTTACCTCCTCGCTATGTTGCTAGGCAAGCCGCGTTAAAGCCGGCGGTGTTCCTTTAATAAGCACCGGTCCATCACTACGCTTAGCCCAGACTCGAGGGCGCGTTGTGCGGCTGCTTCGTGCACCACGCCTTCCTGCATCCACACTGATTTCGCGCCTACGCGGATCGCCGCTTCCACAATCTCCGGCACAAACTCAGAGCGTCTAAAAATATTCACCATGTCGATCGGCTCAGGCACATCTTCCAGCCGTGAATAGGCCTGCTCACCCAGCACTTCTTTTTCACGCGGGTTCACTGGAATGATCCGGTAACCCGCACTCTGCATGTACTCCGATACGCCGTAGCTCGCACGCCAGGGGCGGCTGCTCAAACCCACCACCGCGATGACGCGCGTATCCCGCAGCAGGTCAGCGATCTGTTTCATGCTTGTCTTGTGACTGGCTTCGCCACACTGCGCTTCAGCTTGTCCATCTCCTCGGAATCCAGGTATCGGAACTCGCCCGGGCGGAGCGGACCCAGGCTCAACGTGCCAATCCGGACGCGCTTTAATTTTTCCACCAGCAACCCAAGATGCCGGAACATCATGCGAATTTGATTAGTCCGGCCTTCAAAGAGCCGGATTTCATACCAGGGGTTATCGGCGCGGCGGATCAGTTTGATGCCGGCTGCGCGCGTCATGCGGCCTTCGACGGGCAGACCGTGGCGGAATGCCTCTTCCTGATCGCCACTCAGCGTGCCATTCACTTTTACCAGGTAGGTCTTTGCCATGTGACTGGCAGATGCCGTTACCGAGTTCGCTAAGTCCCCGTCATTGGTCAACAGCAGCAGACCTTCGCTCGCATAATCCAACCGCCCCACCGGGTAGACACGCTCTTTCACGCCACGTACCAGATCCATTACAGTGGGGCGGCCTTCTGGATCGCTTACCGTCGTGACATAGCCTGTCGGTTTATTCATCGCAATGCAAATGATGCTCTTCGGCCGATGCAACAACTTTCCATCTACCTTGATGTGATCGGTATCCATATCGGCCCGGCTTCCCAGTTCGGAAACAATCGCGCCGTTCACCGTCACGCGGCCATCCACAATCAACTGTTCGGCCTTGCGCCTGGACGTGACGCCAGCACCCGATAAAATCTTCTGTAGCCGTTCAAGCGCCATCGTCAGTGCCCTCCGCCGGAAGTTCCGGGTTTACAACAGCATGCGTTACCGGGAGTTCATTCCCTTGCACCGGGTCTTCGTCCGCTATCGACATGCGGCGAATCTCCTCGAACTCCTTGATGGACGGCAATTCAGACATATCCTTCAGCCCGAATTGCACCAGGAACTCCCGGGTAGTCTTGTACAGGATCGGTTTCCCCACCACATTCTTGCGGCCCGCGGCGGCAATCAGTTTGCGGTCCAATAACGTTTTCAGCACGCCCGCGCCCTGCACGCCGCGAATGTCCATGATTTCGGGAGCAGTGATCGGTTGCTTGTACGCAATGACCGCGAGCGTTTCCAAGCTGGGCAGCGATAGTTTCATAGTCGGCTGCAGGTTGCGGACAAACTGCCGCACCTCATCGTGATGTTCCGGCTTAGTGGCCATGGAAAATCCGCCCGCCACTTCCCGCACCGAAATACCGTGCTCCGGCTTTTCGTACTCCGCGGCCAAATCGCCCAGCGCAGCCGCCACCACGTCGCGTTCCCTGCCCAAAGCGGCGGCTATCTGATTCACGGTCAGCGGCTGGTCCGTCAGGTAAACAATTGCCTCGATCATGGCCCGCAAGCGTGCTTCATCCGGCCGGGCTACGGCCTCAGCCGTCTGCTCCGGCTCCAGCAACAATTGCTCCGTGGTAACTTCCACGAGCATCACTTCTTCGTCTTCCATTTCTACTTATATTCCTCTTCGATTGCCAGCGCGGGCGTGCCCGATTCGAATACCTGAGCGTAATTTTCGTGCTTTTCCAGCGCGATTTCTCCAAACAGATCCTTCTGCACGATACGAACGGCTTGCATTTTCACCAGTTCCAAGACCGCGAGAAACAGGCAGATCATCGCCCGCAGGCTCCGCTGCTGCTCCATTACCTGCAGGATGAACAGCGGTTTGTCTTTGCGCAGGTGATCAAGCAGATTCCGGACGTGCGCGAGCATATCGCTCACCGTTACGTCTTCCGCTGTAATTTCGTAAACAGGCCGCGATTTTGCCCGTTCCAGAACTTCGCCGAACGCCTTTACCAAGTCGAAGAGACTTACCGCCAAGCCCGGGTCGGTATCTTCCCCGACGAAGTTTTTGATCTGCGGATTGCTCCAGACATTTTCTTCGATCATCCGTTTCTGCTGGAGCATCTGCGCCGCATTTTTGAACTTTTCGTGTTCAATCAGGCGTTCCACTAACTCCGCGCGTGGATCGTCAGACGCATCGTCCTCCTTCCGCAAGGCGGGGTCGGAGGGCAGCAGCATGCGGCTCTTGATATGGATGAGGGTCGCGGCCATGAAGACGAACTCCGCCCCCAGGTCGATATCCAGCTCACGCGCCTTGTCCAGATATTCCAGATACTGGGCGGTGATGGTGGAGATCGGTATGTCGCGAATGTCGATCTGTTGCTTCCGGATCAGGTCCAGAAGCAGGTCCAGCGGTCCCTCGTAATGTTCCAGATGAAAATTCAGTGGCGAGGTCACCGTCTCTCATCGTAACAATTCCACGCACCGTTAAACTAAACACCATGGGCAGAATCCGCGTTCTGAGCGATACGGTGGCGAACCAGATCGCGGCTGGCGAAGTGGTGGAGCGCCCCGCTTCGGTGGTGAAAGAGCTGCTTGAGAACTCGCTTGATGCCGGTTCGACGTCGATCCGGGTGGAAGTTGAAAACGGGGGCCGCCGCCTGATCCGGATCACGGACAACGGCTGCGGCATGCTGCAGGATGACGCTCTTCTGGCGTTTGAGCGGCACGCCACCAGCAAGCTGTCCAGCGCAAAAGACCTTCTTTGCATTGCGACGCTCGGTTTTCGCGGAGAAGCACTGCCTTCGATAGCGTCCGTCTCCAGGCTGCTTCTCGAAACCCGCTCCGCCGATGAGTCAACTGGAAATTCGGTCGAGATCGCGGGTGGAAAAATTCTGAATGTGGGTGAGTTGGCCGCCAGCCCGGGCACAGTCATCACGGTGCGCGACCTTTTTTTCAATGTCCCCGCGCGTAAAAAGTTCCTTCGTTCAGAGCAGACGGAACTGGCGCACATCGCCTCGCTGGTAACCCATTACAGCCTGGCGAACCCAGAGAAAACGTTTGAATTGCGGAACGGACCGGCGGAGCTGCTCCATGTCACGCCCGTAGCCACATTGGAAGAGAGGGTCTTCCAGGTGTTCGGGAAAGAGCTTCTGGATGAGCTGATTGAACTTGCACCACGTACTCGGCCGCTGTTGATTCCGGAGGAGGAAACACGCTACTTCACTCTCACAGGCTTTGTTTCTCGCCCGCAGATTCAAAAGAACAACCGCAATTCAATTTTCATTTTCGTGAACGGCCGCCTGATTCGGGACCGTCTTTTAATGCACGCGCTTTCGGCGGCTTATTACAATCTGATTCCGCCCGCCTGCTTTCCTTTCGCGCTGCTGTTTCTAACCTGCGATGCCGAAGAGGTGGATGTGAATGTTCACCCATCAAAAACTGAAGTCCGGTTCCGCCACCAAAGCTTCGTTCACGATTTTGTGCGCGATGTTATCCGGGACCAGTTGATGCAGGCGCGTCCGGCCCCCGCGTTCGCCGTCAGCCCTCACCCTCAACCAGCTGCTGTGCTTCCTTATTCCGAGTTCTCACAAATGGTGGAAGACAACACTGCGCCACCTTCTGCGATGCCTGCGCCCGAGTTCCAACTGCAAGGCGAGCGTGGGCCTGAGCCGCGGTTTGAATTTGAGCCAATGCCGGAACCGGCTCAAGCGCTGAAGTTGCGCGTACCTGAATCTCACGGTGCATTCGGGCTGGACGCCTCCGTTTCCCATTCGCTTGCCAACTTGAAAGACCTTCGCCCTCTCGGGCAGATCCACGACAGTTTTATCATCGCAGCCGGCCGGGATGGGCTATGGATTATCGATCAGCACGTGGCCCACGAACGGATCTTGTTTGAAAAAGTGCTGAAGCAGCGTGCATCCGGTCACGCGGAAGTGCAGCGCCTGCTGATGCCGCTTGTGTTGCGCCTGAGCCCCTCGCAGCAGTTGGAGTACGCCCGGATCGCGGACGAACTCCATGGAGCCGGGTTCGAAACCGAACCGTTCGGCCATGGAACCATTGCGGTGAACGGAGCGCCCGCGGCGATCGCCGCCTCTGACCTGGAACAGGCTATTTACGAGATTCTGGAAGTGGCGGAACAAGAGCTACGAAAAGCTTCGCTTGACGACGTGCGCCGTGGGATTGCCGCCTCTTTGGCATGCCGGGCGGCGATCAAGATTAATACTCATCTGGATCATTCCAAAATGGAGTGGCTTCTTCGTGAACTTGGGAAGACGGATTACCCCATGGCATGCCCGCACGGCCGGCCCATTGCGATGCAATACAGCACGCGGGAAATTCTGAAAGCCTTCCACCGGATCTAAAATCAAGACGCGTTCATGCCCCTTGAAAAAGCAATTCAGGCCGGCTGCTAAGTGCGCCACCGCACACCTAAATCCAACCGCTGCTTTGCAAATTCGACACTACGTTCCATGTCGGATTTTTGCTGATAGGCCATTGCGGCTTCGTACTCAGGCGCGGTCCTGGTGCCGGGGACATCTTCTATCACCATGCGGCCTTCATAGGGGTGGCCGCGCTTGGCTAACGCAATGAATCGGGCCAGTTCCGAAGCGCGCATCCGCGGGTAAACTTTCCATGTTTCGGGATCGAGATACGGCATGACAACCGGCGGGCGGCCGGTGATGGGTTTGATGTAGATATAAACGGGCGGGCAGACTTCGCGCACTTTGGCAACAATCTGGCGGAAGTCATTTACGCCATCGCCCAACACTACCCACTGCACAGCAGCGCCGCGAGGTACCTCATACACAACAGAATCACGCAAGTGGACAGTCACGGCCAGAGGACCCAAAGTTTCAATCGTTGTCATGGGGTCTTCGAAAATGAAAACCGGATTGCCCGTATCCAGATACGAGCCGACAAACTCTTTGCCCGCGCCCTCGATGACAGCCCGAGTCTCCCAGGCATGCAAGTCTTTGTGGTTCTCTATCGCGATCTTCACGCGGGCGTCCATGGCCTGCGTACGAACGGCCCGAAGGATCTGGATAGCGGCTTCCATATGTTGCTCAACAGTGCCCGGGGGAAAGTGGGCCCTGTCGCTTGCCAGCAGCGCCCGCACGACGGGGGAGCCCATGTTAGCGGCGCGTTCAATCTGCTTCAGAAGCCGCGTGACAGATGCATTCAACTCGGAGGCGCTCTTCGGCAGGATGGCGCCCCCGCCGGTCTCCAAATGCAGCCCAAGCTGACTGGCGTGTTGCTTGACCTGTTTCCAATGCTGCGGATCCTGTGCGCCGGGGTCCAGGGAATCCTGCAGAAAAACGGCGTCCAGTTTCAAAGAAGCGGCATATTCCAGCAATTGAGCGTCATTCCATTTTAAGCCGCGGAGGCAATAGGTATTCAGCCCGATAGGTATTCGCCCGTCAATTGCCATGGCCATCATTTTATCCCGAACAATGACAGATTGACATAGGCGAACAAAAAGCGAATACTGTGCCTATGCTGTTCGGCGATTCTCCCTTGCCGGGCTTGGTCGGCATCGCGCGGCCTGCCTCTCTAAGTCCGTCGCTTGAAGCGAAGCGCGCGGTTGAGTATTTTGATCTTTCAGCGCGAAGTTTGCTAAACAGAACCAAGCCCGGAATGCCGTTCACCTAGGCGGCAAATCCCTATCGCGGGTGCGAGTTTGCGTTTAAGTATTGTTACGCGCGATATACGCACGAGTTTATGGGGCAGGAACCGGAAGCTTTTGAAACGCGCATTTACGCGAAAGCGGACCTGGGCCAGATTTTGAGCCGCGAGTTACGAAAAATCCTGAGCACGAAAGTATCGCGATCAGGACGGCCACCGATCCGTATCAGCCTGCTGAGCGCCGCTTTGGCAGAACCAGATCCATTTTGTAAATTCTAGTGAACGAACGCGGGTGCATAGTTTCTATCACCACGAAAAGCGACCTCGTGACCCGTGATGTAGACCGGCTCTTGCAGCTTGAATAACACAATCGAAGAGTAAGCGTCCGGTGAACACCGTCTGTTCAAGTTGAAGAGGAACCATCATCCTTGAGGAGCGATGGCGACGGATGGAAGCGGAGAAGTACAGCCGAGCAG
>JAYTGM010000142.1:0-6672 GCA_043733425.1 Terriglobia bacterium | reverse complement strand
GTATATCCACTTCGCGGGCTTTTGCATCGGCCACAACTTTCCCCGTGGGCCCAACGGTCAAGTGGAAACCTTCCAGATTCAAAATACCTTCCATTTCGCCGTTGAAAACCAGATCCTGCTTGCTGTGAACACTTCCCTTGATGATCATTTCCTTTCCGATGACCGCTGCATACTGTTCCGCCATATAAGTGCTCTCCGATGAAAATTTAAAATTCAAGACAACTCCGCGAGGCACGTTTCTTAAGCGGTTCGGATCCGTCGAAAGAGACCGTGTGCTGTGGTGAGGTCTGAGTATAAAGCAGCAAGTGAAGCACCACGTTTTCACTTTCGATCGTACGGTAAAGTGACCACATGCCCGCCGCAGTTCGTTTCACCCTGATCGCGTTAGGCGTTGCCTTCCTGCTGCCCGCTGCGTTTTACCGGATCCGTTCGCAACAATCGGGAGAGCCGCTGGACCGCACCAGGGAAGGCTGGCCTCTTTTGGTGGGCATCCGCTTATCTGGATTTCTGACCATGGCGTTGTCGGTAGCGTGGCTGTGGGTGCCAGCTCTGTTCACCTGGGCAAGTTTGGCTGTGCCCATCGGGGTGCGGTGGGTGGGAGTGGGGGCCTTTGCCTTCGGAGTTGCCTGGCTTCTCTGGATGTTTCACACGCTGGGCCTAAATCTGACTGACACGGTGGTGGTGCGGCGGGACGCTTACTTTGTCAGCAGTGGGCCTTACCGATATGTGCGGAACCCCATGTATACGGGCATTCTTGTGGTGGGAATCGCGCTCGGGATAGCCATGGGGACGTGGCTGCTCCCGCTATTCGCAACCCTCACGTTCATGCTACTGGCGCTGCGAACACGGACGGAAGAACAATTTCTACTGGATCGCTTCGGCGGCCAGTACCGCGCGTACATGCAGCGCGTGGGCCGTTTCTTCCCGAAGTTTCGCGCGACAGCATGACAATATGGAGAAGACCAAATTATGCGACCTGTAACTGCGGAACCGTGCGTCCTTGTGATCTTTGGCGCGGGGGGCGATTTGACCAAGCGCCTGCTCGGGCCGTCTTTATATGACCTGCGGCGCGAGAAGCGCTTGCCCGATGAGTTCGCCGTAATCGGGTTCGCCCGGACCGATGTGGGCGGGGAAGATGGCTTCCGCAAAAAGTTCGCCGATGACCTTCGGGAATTTGTCGGGCAGGATGCCGATCAGGAGATTGTGGAGTGGCTCACCAGCCGCCTTTATTACATCCGCTCCGCATTCGACAATCAGCCCGGGTACCAGGAATTGAGAACCAAGCTGGAAGGAAAGCCGGGCAATTATCTTTATTACCTGGCGACCGCGCCGGAATTCTTCGGCGAAGTACCAAAGCAGCTGAAAGCGGCGGGCCTCACTGAGCAGCCCGAAGGCAAGTGGCGCCGCGTGATCATTGAAAAGCCGTTCGGGCACGATCTGCCGACGTCGCACGAGTTGAACAAACAGCTAAGCGAAGTCCTGACCGAAGACCAGATTTATCGCATCGATCATTATCTGGGCAAAGAAACTGTTCAGAACATTATGGTGCTGCGTTTCGGGAATGGAATTTTTGAGCCCGTATGGAACCGGCGCTATATCGATCATGTGCAGATCACGGTGGCGGAAACGGTGGGCGTGGAAACCCGCGGCGGCTACTACGAAACCGCCGGCGCGCTGCGCGATATGGTGCCGAACCACATTCTGCAGTTGGTTGCTTTAGCCGCCATGGAGCCGCCAAATTCTTTCCGTGCGGACGCCGTTCGCGAGGAGCAGGTGAAAGCACTGCGTGCAATTGCCCCGCTTAAGCCCGAAGAGGTTTTAACGCATGTGGTTCGGGGTCAATATGGAGCGGGCACCGTGGCGGGCAAGCCGGTCTCGGGCTATCGCGAAGAGCAACGCGTTGCAAAGGATTCGCCGGTTGAGACCTTTGTCGCGATGAAGCTGGTAATGGATAACTGGCGTTGGGCTGGTGTTCCCTTTTATCTCCGCACGGGCAAGCGCATGGCGCAACGCACAACAGAGATGACGATTCAGTTCCGGCAAGCGCCCTTCCATTTGTTCCGCGAAACTTCCATTGAGCACATTGGGCACAACAGGCTTGTGCTGCAGTTGCAGCCCAATGAAGGAATTTCTCTTGAGTTCGGCGCCAAGGTGCCCGGCCCAGAGATCGATATGAAGCCGGTTCGCATGGATTTCTGTTATGCGGATTTTTTCGGCAAATCTTCTAAGACAGGTTACGAAACGCTGCTCTTCGATTGCATGATTGGCGATCCCACGTTGTTTAAGACGGCTGCCGCCGTCGATGTCGGATGGGAGATTGTTCAGCCCGTGCTCGATCTATGGGCGAACCAGAAGCCATCCGATTTCCCCAATTACTCATCTGGTTCGTGGGGACCCACCGCTGCGACACATCTGCTGGCGAAAGATTCCCGCCGCTGGACAAAATGATCATCGCGGGCGATATCGGCGGAACTCATACGCGCATTGGTGCGTTCTCTGGCGGACCGGCATCTCCAAAGCTGAACCGCTGGCAGGAATTCAAGAGCAAAAATTATGCCTCCATGGAAAACATTATCCAGGAGTTCATCGGAAACGGTGGCGATAAGCCGGAAGCTTTCTGTTTCGGCGTGGCCGGTCCCGTTGTGGATGGAACCGCGCGGCCTACGAATCTCACGTGGGAGTTGAACGAAGCACAGATGACAGAAACGCTGGGTGCGCGCGTGGTGCTCATCAACGATCTGGAAGCGAATGCGTATGGTGTTACGCTTTTAGGCCCCGAAGATCTGACAACGCTCCAGGAAGGTGCTGCAAAAGAGCGCGGGAATGCGGCGGTAATTTCGGCGGGTACCGGCTTAGGCGAAGCGGGATTGTTTTGGGATGGCGCAAACCACCGTCCGTTTGCCTCTGAGGGAGGCCACTGCACGTTTGCTCCGCAGACGGATGAAGAAGCGGATCTGTTCAACTTTCTGCATAAGAAATTTGCGGACCACGTGAGTTGGGAGCGGGTGCTTTCAGGGCCTGGCTTGCACAACGTGTATGAATTCTTTCGTGACACGGGCCGCGCCGCTGAAGAGCCTTGGCTCGGCAGCCAGATTGCCGCTGGAGACCCCGCGGCTGTCATTTCGGATAATGCCATTCATGGCAGATCTGACTTATGCTCGAAATCGCTGGATCTATTTGTATCGCTTTATGGATCGGAAGCCGGCAACCTGGCGTTGAAGTTGTTATCAGTGGCGGGCGTCTATATCGGTGGCGGAATTGCGCCCAGAATTTTGGGAAAGCTCAAAGAAGGCCCGTTCTTAAAATCATTTTTGGCAAAGGGCCGGATGCAACCGGCTCTGGCCCGCATGCCGGTCTATGTGATTACCAACGACAAGACAGCGCTGCAAGGCGCTGCCCGCCGTGGGATGTTGTGATGAATTAGAACTGGTAACGCAAGCTCAACTGCACCACTCGTGCCGGTAACGCTGCCTGGAATTCGCCGAACTTCGCCGGGGTGGCCAAGCTTAGCGACGGGTTCTGGAAGTTCACGTTATTGAAGGCGTTGAAGGCTTCCCCACGCAACTGTAAGCGGTGGCCTTCCCACGGAAGTGCGAATGATTTAGCAAACGCCATATCGAAGTTCGTCAAGCCGGCCAGCCGAACAATGCCACGCGTGCCAGTCTGCCCGGGGTACTGCCCAATGTAATTCGTATTGGCACTAGTGTTCGCGAAAATGCTGGGCAAACCATTTTGATCGAAGCCGATTGAAGTCTTGTTCGATAGTCCAGGAGCAACGATTGCGATAGCGCTGTTCTCGTAGTTAGTGGGATAGATGCCGCCATTCGAAATGGTGGATGGCAAACCCGAGCGATAACGGCCGAGGGTGGAAACCTGCCAGCCGCCGACCACTTGGTTTACCCAGCCGGGCGAGCTGCCCAAAAACTTTTTGCCCTTGCCGAACGGTAGCTCGAGCAGGACATCTATCGTGATGTTGTGACGCGCATCGAAATCGCTCGATCCACGAAAGGCTCCGGGATGAAACGCGTCCTGTAGCACCGCGCCAGTTGTACCCGCACCGGATTCGGCACCGGATGAATTATCGATGGAGTGCGACAGCGTGTAGTTGAAGTCAAAAGCCACGCCGTTAGCTAGTGAGCGGCGCACGGTCAGGGTTCCCGCATGATAATTCGCGAAACCGCTATTGGTCCACGTAGGCAACCCGGCGCTTTGCAGCGGGAAGAACGTGTTGCAACCGGCTTTTGAAACGCAGTTGGGAAAGTCCGGATCACTGCGGTCACGGTCCACTTGATTCAAGCCGTCAAGATCGCTGCCGCCATTCTGGTTGTAAACGTTGTCGAAGTAGTTTGCGGTAGCACTGGCACCTTTGATGTAAGCACCAGCCAAGGCCGGGAACTGATTTTCAAAGAAGGGAATCTTGGGAATCTGACCGGCCGTAAGACCTTTCTCGTAGTAATCGCGCAGGATGCCGGAAGCCTGGGTCCAAGTCTGACCGGAGGCGGGGTCTTTGAACGTCGTGAGCGGCTGATTGTAATCCTGCTGAAGCAGGTTCTTACGCGATAGCCGGCCCGCATAACCCACTTCGACGGTAACCTTGCCGGGTAACTCTTTGGCGTAATTCAAATTGAGAACAAAGGAGTATGGCGCGACCAAACCTGGGTTGATCCCGACACCTTGATCGAAACCGCCGGTGATAGTGGCGGGCGTATACGGGAGACCACCTTTCGGCGCTACAGGGAGCGCGGGGAGCGTTGCCCCGTACCGTGTGGAGGAAGTGAAATTGGTGTTGCTGGGCTGCGTAACGCTGCTTGCCAAACCCGGCGAACCATTGTTGTCGAACTGCGTAATCAGATCGCTGCCATAACGGTCGTAGACCATGGCGGCACCGCCGCGCAGGACAGTGCCACGGCCCAGTAACTGTGACCACCAGTGATCGCCCGCTTTCTCCGGCGCGTAGGCAAAGCTTACCCGGGGTCCGAAGTTGTTGTTATCGCGCTTGTAGAATCCTTGGCCCTTGTTTTCAGGACCGGCTAATATGTAAGTAAGTGCCGCGTCTTTGATTTGGTTGTTGGGGATGCCATTGTTCGCGGCATTCACGCGTTCGGCAAAGTATTGGTCCAGCCCTACTGTTGTCCCAACCTGGATACCGTGGGTTTCGTGCGGCACGGAGAAGTTGCTGTAGCGAAGGCCATAAGTTAAAGTCAGATCGCGCCGTGCGCGCCAAGTGTCCTGGATATAGCCTTCGTACTCATTAGTCGCGAATTCGCGGGCGGAGGCTTGTCCGAACGGAATAATGCTTCCATCGCGGTTGAACTGGTAGGTGGCGCCATACTGATTCACAAGGCCATAAAGATTGCCTAGGGCGCGGACTACACTGGTCTTGTCTGAAAGCGTCAGGCCGGGGTTACCGCTGCGCTGCTGGATGTAGTTGTTTACGATGCCCACGATATCGCCGCCCAGTCCTTGAAGCGTGTTGCGAGAGAAGCTGTAGTTGGCGAAAGAATTTGCGTAATTGGATCGCTGGTTTTTGATCACACGGATATTGAAACCGGTTTTGATGTTGTGCGTCCCCTTGGTCCATGTAAGATCGTCAGCGTAGTTCATGGTGGGAATGCGGCGCAGAGAGGGGCGCGTGTAGTTAGTCGGCGACGTTAGACTGTCAAAAGTCAATGAGTTGCCCAGTGCGCCGGATTGAGCAATGCTCAGGCGCGTGAAGCCCACGGTGGCAACATTGATCAGGCTGGGTTTGATCACCCAGGTATAAAGACCGGAGATGCCTTTGCTATTGTTCAACTGCTGCGAAACAGGCGATTGGCCCGGATATTGACCGACCACCAGATCCTGTGAAGCTCCCGCCAAGGTTCCGCGGACTGCGAGTGTGTGGCTGCGCGCTTTATCGAGATTGAAATCCATTTTGGCGACGTAGGCAGAGTCGTCTTCCTTAAATGGCGAGTTGAAACGGAGACCGGTGAAGTTGAGGCCTTTATCGGACCCAAGACTGTTGTCGTTACCGACGGGGAACTGCGCAAGGTAGGTCTTCGAAACCGGATTCACTCCGCGCTTCAGTGGATCGATGGTCACAAGCTCAGCCGGCGAGAGAGTCTGGATGGTGCCGTCACTTGCCTTGAAGGTCAGAATTCCCTGCTTCAACGATTCGGTGGGAACTAAGTCCGTCACCGTACTGCCGCTGGCGTCGATGCGGCGCTCCCAATTGCCGAAAAAGAAGACACGATTCTTGATCACGGGGCCGCCCAGCGAAGCTCCAAACTGGTTGCGCACCAGTGGCTCGCGTTTAATGCCGGAGCGGTTGTTAAACCAATTGTTTGCCGCAAGGAATGTGTTGCGGTTATATTCGTAGGCCGAGCCGTGGAACTGATTGGTACCGCTCTTGGTGATCAACGAAACCTGTCCGCCAGAGGAGCGGCCTTGGTCCGCGCCTTGGCCCGCGACGGTTACGCGAAATTCCTGAACCGAATCAAGCGGGATGGGGAGCGCGGAGTTAAAACCCGCCACTACCTGATTGTTCGTTGTGACCGACCCTCCTGAGTTCGAGCCGTTCGCCAAACCATTCAGTGTGCTGATACCAGAGTTCTGGTTATCGTTGACATCCACGCCATCAAGCGTGATGTTGTTCTGATCGCGCCGCGCGCCCAGTGTTTCGCCGGTCTGCGT
>JAYTGM010000141.1:0-2358 GCA_043733425.1 Terriglobia bacterium | reverse complement strand
ACGGCGTGAATGCCAGCATTGCAAACGCACTTATACCCCGGCCCCAAAAACACGCGGCTATGATCTGGCTCTGCACCGCCAAGCCTTGAAGCTGTATGTGGACGGTACCAACTTCCGCCGCATCGCTCGGCATCTATCCGTCAACCATCATACCATCATCAACTGGGTCAACCAGGCCGCCGCCAATCTGCCCGCCCCGCCGCTGCCAAAGGTGCGCCAGAAAGAAGCCTCGGACGAGACCCTGGAACTCGACGAGCTTTTCACGTTCGTCTCCCAAAACAAAAGTCTTAAAAAGAGCCAGCCTACTTGTTGACCTGTATGGACCGAAGCACGCGCTGCATTTTGGGCTTCGGGGTCGCCTGGAGACGGGAATGGGAAGCCATGCAGCAGGTCGTCGATGATGCGCCGCCCGCCCATCGCTACTTCAGCGATGGCTTTCCGATCTATGCCCAGCTTCTGTATCCGGGAACGCACACGGTGGCAGAGGGCAAGAGCGAGACGTATAGTGTCGAGGGAGACAACGCCGAGCTGCGCCATTATTTGGCACGACTTGATTTGGCACGACTTAACCGCAGGAGCCGGTGTTTCTCGCGGTGCATCTGGGCCTTGCAGCGGGCTGTGGCACTGTTCGTCTACGCCTGGAACCGCCGCCAGACATTCAAGCGAGAGTTTCCGAAAGCGTCGGCTTTCGTCTGCGATTTTGTTGCCGACTTAATCTAGACACTCCTTCGGTTCCTCTCAGTGACCGATTTCAAGCTGATTTCAGGGCGGAAACGGTCCTTTCGATTTCACATCAAGCGTAAATAAGTGCGATATTCTTTATCAAGGCAGGAATCTCTAAGGAGGCAAGCGAATAACACGCAAGAGGGCGGAAACGCTCCGAGACTGACACTCTAAAAGACGTGTCAGCAGTTTGGAACGCGCATCTTCGGATCATGAAGGTACCCTTATGACTGCACCGCAGCTATTGTCCGCCAACTTGCGCCGCTTTTCAATTTTTTCTCCTGGAGACCGTTTCCATGCCGCGTAGCCTCCTTGTTTCGCCGTCCACTCCCGCTGACTGGATGCCGCCGCCAAAATCGGATATCGAGACTCTTACGCTTCACCTGCGCGTTATCACTCCCCTGTTCGGCGGCGGGGCTACGCCTCGCGTCGTAGATCAGGCCAATCCCATTCGCGCCGCCGCCATCCGGGGCCATCTTCGATTCTGGTGGCGGGCAACGGTGGGTGCGAAATGTAAAACATCGGCTGAGCTTTTCAACGAAGAAGAACAACTCTGGGGTAGCGCGGAGGAGCCGAGTAAGGTTACTTTGCGAGTGGAGGTGACAGGCTTCGGCAAACTAACATCATTGCAACCGGGGCCAAATCCGAGATTTGGCCCGCAGGAGAACTATTTCCTTTGGCCGTTCAACGAAAATAGAGGCGAAGGTCAGCCGGAAGTCCATGGGCTTCAAGACGTTCGATTCACCCTAAACATCACTTCCCCTTTGCTGAAGAGTGAAGAAGTCAAACAATCCCTGCGCGCCTGGCTTCTTTTGGGAGGTGTCGGCTCACGGACGCGGCGTGGCTGCGGGGCGTTAACGGTTGAGAATGACACGCACGATTTGCTACCACCGTCTGCCCCAAATACATCCGCGACATGGCTCAATCACCTTGCTGGCCCCATCGCCGACGGACCAACGCAATTTACGCGCCTGTCTCGAGGAACACTGGTATTCGGCACAGCAATGGATGCAATGAGGGCATGGAAAGATACCGGAACTTTCTGGGCGAGGCTCCATAAGGGTCATTTTGGCAACCAAGAGTATCAGCCGATGTCCGGCGGAAAATGGCACGACTATAAAGCCTTGAAAGAATGGCGCGTGACGAACGCGAATCATATCGCACTAGTGAAACCATACTGGGGCCTTCCGCTGAATTATAATGATTTCAGAGGTAGGGTTTATGCGCCTAAAATACAGCCGCTGGTTAGCGGGCGCATGGCCTCGCCTGTGATTTTGAAGCCGGTGGCTTTCGCTGATGGAACGTTCCGCCCGATGGTGGCTGTTTTAAGTGCACCACCTCCCCAAACTCTTGAAATTGACGGCAAAATCGTTGATTTGCAATTCCCTACCAGTGATCCTGTCATGGCTGTACTGAAAATCAAGCAGTTAACAGACAAAGGACCTCAAACCGCGGTCATCGTGGCCGCTCAAAGTGTTTGGCATAATCACCACTTGATTGTTTTGGGAGGTCCGGCATGAAGTATCTGCTCGCGATCGCCCTTGGCCCGGTGCAGGACTTTATTGCCGCCGCACGCCGGACACAGGATTTTCAGGCCGGTTCCACGCTGCTGGCGGAGACGGCTAAGACAGTCGC
>JAYTGM010000140.1:0-6697 GCA_043733425.1 Terriglobia bacterium | reverse complement strand
ACGGAAAACACGAATTTCACTTCGCTTTCCATTCGAACGATTATCCGATTACCAGTACCAGCGCGCCCGGTCTGGATTTTCGCGGAATGGTAACGCAGAACGTGATGATTGATAACGTCCGCGCGCTTGCTGAGATTCTGCCGAATTACCTGTTCATTTATGCGCCGGTCTCGACGGGTGTGCAGTTAACCTGCACGCGCGTGTTTACGAATCAGGACCGCGACCCTTGTGCCGCGCCAGTTTACAGCCTGAATGCTTCAACCAGTTCGCCAGGCATTCAAGTGAGCGCCTCCGGCATGGTCATCGGGACGCGCGAAGGGTACGGCGACATCAATGTATCTGAAGGTGGCAGAACCGCTACCGTGCATGTATGGGTGCGTAACACGCCTGGGGTGCCGCATTTTCAGGATGCAGGGACTTACGGCACGGTGTACACGCCGGGAAAATCCATTTTCGCGACTGCTGCTTTCCAACTTACGCCGGATCTGGTTCAGGCAGATTCCAATCTGCTCACCGAGGTAAAGCGCGCTGGCGTAAACACTTTGAATAAGGGCATCTTCCTGCCCAACAGCAACCTGACAATGCCGTTTGCCACATGGAAACTGAATTACGACAACAGTTCTTATGCTTCGGCATGGACGTGGTCTCTGGCGAACGGTTTCCGCGTATTGGGTTCCGGTGATGACATTGTGCGGCGGCCAGGATGGGAAGGTTTGTGGATTTCCAGTTGGCCAGGCGCCCCGCTGGCGGTTCAGTACGCGATGCAGAAATTTGCCCAAAGCGGTGCGGGCCTTGCGCTGGACGTGGTGGACGAATCGAGCGCGCTTTGGGGCTCGAACCCGACGCCCGTGGGCTTGATCGGAATGCCGCATGTCTTTCAAACGGCAACGTGTACGGGAACCCAATGTTCGTTCAACTGGCCGATCGATCCCGTGGATTATATGTTCCACGATCCCGTGCTGCCAGGCGGCACTTTTCTATTGGGGGGCAGCACAACGCTTACCACGCCCTTGGGTGTCGCGGACACAATCACTTCAGCGTCCGGGAGCCAGGTGAACTTTACGATTACAAACCCGGCACTTGGCACGCATTCTTTCACCACCGTGAACAGCGCTAGCCTGGAATATCTCTGGTTTTCCGGCCGTGTCCCTTGCCCGGGCAATGTGATGTGCAACCCCGCGCTTCCGAACACGCTGCTTTCAAATGTTTCTTCGTGGTTGCGAAGTGCCACGGCCACGGTCCCCATCAGTTGGCCTCCGGCGGGCGCGGCACTCACGTATGTGCAGCGTAATTGGCTGAAGCCGGGCGGCGTGAGCGATTACCCGTCTCATTACTGGGACAGCAATCAACAGCGCCGTACTTATCCGTTCGGCATGGGGGTCCGCGAAAATCAGAATTCCATGCTGACGGCGTATCTGGGACGCCAGTCTTCGCTCGACATTAACCGTCCGCAATTACTGGAGCAGACTATGGCCGGTATTGACTATTTGAAGTATTCAGCCGCCGGAAATGCTGTTTACAACCCACCGGTGGACAAGCTGCTTCATGTGGGTGCCGTACCGAAGGCCGTAGCAAGCGGAATGATGACGGCAGCCGCGGTTGGCACGGCGGGGGTAAAAATCTATAAGTTCGATTCGAGCTTCCTGGAGCGGCGCGATACTCGTGGGAATGGCACTGAATTTGAATCCGATGGAGGTCCCAGCACGGGTGAAGTGCTCAATTGGCAGGCGATGGGTTATTCGTCGGCCATGCTCACAAAATCTTTGCAGGAATATGTGCTGGGCGTCCCTGTAAGCAGCCCTTATCTGGGCAGAAACGTAATCACGGGAGCGCGGACAGCAACGAATGGAAATCTGCTGATTGTGGTGAATGGCTGGGATGCGCCTCGGACGGTGTTGATCGATCTGAGCGCCTACGCGACGGGCCGCGGTGTATTGCGATACCGGGTAGCCGATACAGGAATCAAGCTTCGGGCCATGGGAAATGTTGTTGGGGATACGGTGTCTCTTGAAGGTGGCGAAACGGCCGTGTACCTGTTTCCCAAAGTTGCCACGGTCCCCGGTATCGATACGATCGCCTTTCAACCTGATCTGGCGGGCACGCGCACGGTGCTGCGAACAAATTATCTTTATAGCCAGAACACTCCGCTCTACGGAGATGCCGTGGATTGCACGGCGGGCTGCACCGCGAATATCGATCGTAAATTGGGCGACCCGTTTTATTCTTATGCAGTGCTGAATTCCGCCGGGGTGGTGCAGTGCCGTTCCGGTGCTATCCCCATACCTGTTGGTCTTTCCGTCAGCGTTGCCGTGAACCCATCAACGCGCGGACCCGTTTGCCAGTAGAATGACGGCAGCTATGATTTTTGCTGCCCGTTTTGCCGGGCTTCTACTGCCTGCTGTCTTGTTCGCCCAAGCGCCGAATCATGATTTGGGCTTTCAAGACACGCCCATGCTTCCTGGTCTGCCGTACCATGTGCACGATTCGGCGCGGCCGCATCCGCCGGTTGTGACGCCAAGCTCCACGCCGGGCGGCGCGCCTTCGGACGCCATCGTGCTGTTCGATGGCAAAGACCTTTCTCAATGGACGGGCCACGCCAGTTCTATCACCAAAGCGGGAGACCCCGCGAAGACGGAATGGAAGCTGGAAAATGGGTTCGTCGAAATAGTTCCGCATACGGGGGACCTGGCTACCAAGCAGAAGTTCGGGGACATGCAACTGCACATTGAATGGGCCGCGCCCGGCAAGGTGGAAAGCAAGAGCCAGGGGCGGGGAAACAGCGGAGTTTTGCTGATGGGCCTCTATGAAGTTCAGGTGCTGGATTCTTACAACAATCCGACATACGCCGATGGACAGGCTGGCGCAATTTATGGCCAGTGGCCGCCGCTAGTCAACGCCACGCGTCCGCCCGGTGAATGGCAGATCTATGACATTGTTTTTGAAGCTCCACGCTTTGAAGGCAGCAAGCTCAGTTCGCCCGCCTACATCACGGTGTTCCTGAATGGCGTATTGCTTCACAACCGCAAAGCTTCTTTGGGGCCGATGGTTTACAGGCAAGTGGCGCATTATGAACCCCAGCCCGCGGAAGGCCCGCTGGTGCTGCAAAACCACAATTCACCGGACCGCTACCGCAACATCTGGGTTCGAAAATTGAAGCCTTACGATCAGCCCGAATGATCTTCCTCAAGCAAAACGAAAACGCCAGGCATTGGCGCGCAGTTGATTCAGTTCGCTTTCTGTAAAGTGAAATTCCTGGCGGGCGATTTCAAACTCCCGCGCTAGCGTTGTTCCGAAAATTGCGGGGTCGTCTGTATTCAGCGTAACGGGAACGCCGGCGTCGAAGAGCTTACGGAGGGGATGCAGCGCAAGCGAGGCCACAGCGCCGGTTCGCACATTGCTGGTAATCGAAACTTCCAGGGGAATCTGATGTTGGGCCAAATGGCGAACCAGAACTGGATCCTCAATCGCCCGGATGCCGTGCCCGATCCGCTCTGTTCCAATTTCGAGAGCACTCCAGATGGATTCCGGTCCAGCCATTTCTCCGGCATGCGCCGTTAACCGCAAGCCGTGCTCCGCCGCGAACTTGTACACTTCAGCGAACCACACCGCGGGCCCGGCAATTTCATCCCCGCCAATGCCAATTGAAACCACGCCATTGCTTTGTTCGGCCGCAGCGAATTCTGCCACTTGCTGTGCTAAGTCAGCGCCAAAGTGCCTGATGGAATCAAGATTCCATTTCACTTCCACGGGTGATTCCACAGCCGCACCCCGTGCCGCGGCATAGATCGCGGGAAGATCCTGACCCTTCCACAACACCACTCCCGCCGCCAGCGTGATCTCCGCATAAATGATATTGGCTTCGTACAAGCGCTGGCATAGGGCAGCAGTTACCAAGGCATAATCTTGCGGGAAGCGCAGCCGTTGGGCTACCCATTTGAAAGCCCCGATGAAGCCCGCGAAATTCTGAAACTCGTAAGCGCCGGCAATTTCCGCATCGGTCAACGCCGGGTCAAGTTGACGCAAAGTATCGGGTTCCACAGAGCCTTCAAGATGAAGATGCAACTCAGCCAGAGCCATATAATGAAGTTCGCATGACCAAGCCGCGCACATGACGGGACAAGAAATAGAAGCCATCGTGGGCGGGTATCATGGCGACGCGTTTCGGGTACTTGGCCCGCATGCATTGACGTCGGGATGGGAGGTGCGCGCATTTATCCCAGGCGCTGAATCGATCGCTGTGGTGACTGGCTCAGCCAAACCCGTTGCCATGACAAAGCGTCACCCGGCTGGGTTTTTTTCCGCGGAATTGCCCGGCGATATTGCACCGTATCGCCTGCAGGTGGCGCGCAGTGGCGCGAAAGCGGAACTGCGGGAAGACCCGTATCGCTTCCCGCCGATTCTTACTGAATTTGAAATCCACCTCCACGCGGAAGGCACCAATTTTCAAAGTTACGACACTTTGGGAGCGCACCTGGCCGCCTTTGACGGAGTGGCGGGAGTTCGTTTTGCGCTGTGGGCGCCGAACGCGATCAGCGTGGCAGTGGCGGGCGATTTCAACCAGTGGGATACCCGCACCAACCCGATGCGAAAGCGCAACGGCGGCTTGTGGGAATTGTTCCTGCCCGGTTTGGGAGAAGGCGCGAATTACAAGTATCACGTGCGCTCGCAATTTTTCGGGCATGAGCAGATGAAGTCCGATCCGTACGCTTTCGGTACGGAGGTTCCGCCAAAATCCGCCTCGGTTGTGCGGGATCTGGATCGCTATGAATGGAAGGATGGCGAGTGGATGGCGGCACGCGCAAAAAGCGATCTTCTTCGCGCCCCGGTTTCTATCTATGAAGTGCATCTGGAGAGCTGGCTTCGCAAACCCCATGGCGAATGGCTGAGCTATCGCGAGATGGCGGTGAAGCTGGTGGCTTATGCGCGGTACATGGGCTACACGCACCTGGAACTGATGCCCATGATGGAGCATCCCTACGGCGGATCGTGGGGCTATCAGATTACCGGCTATTACGCGCCCACCTCCCGCTTCGGTGAGCCGGAAGACTTTATGTATCTGATCGATTGCGCGCACCAGGCCGGGCTGGGCGTGATTGTGGATTGGGTGCCCGCGCATTTTCCAAAAGACGCACATGGCCTTGCGTTTTTCGATGGCTCGGCGCTTTACGAACACGCTGACCCGCGCAAGGGCGAGCACCGCGATTGGGGCACGCTGATCTTCAATTTCGGGCGAAATGAAGTACGTGAGTTTCTGATTTCAAACGCGCTCTTCTGGTTGAAGAAATATCACGTGGATGGCTTACGCGTGGATGCCGTTGCCAGCATGCTGTATTTGGATTACTCGCGTGAAGCAGGCGAGTGGGTACCGAACATTCACGGCGGCAATCACAATCTGGAGGCGATCGAGTTCCTCCGCAAGTTCAATGAGCTTGCGCATGAAGTGCCGGGCGTGGTGACCATTGCCGAGGAATCCACTGCATTTCCAGGTGTGTCACGGCCGGTCTATATGAATGGGCTTGGGTTCACCATGAAGTGGAACATGGGGTGGATGCATGACATGCTCCACTATTTCGAACAGAACCCGATTCACCGCAAATACAACCACAACGACATCACCTTCAGCATGGTGTACGCGTTCACTGAAAATTTTGTGCTTCCCGTGTCGCATGACGAAGTGGTTTATGGCAAGCGGTCACTGCTGGACAAGATGCCCGGCGACGATTGGCAGAAGTTTGCCAACGTGCGTGCGTTCATGGCGTATATGTGGGCGCATCCCGGTAAGAAGCTGATGTTCATGGGCGCCGAAATAGGGCAATGGAGCGAGTGGAGCGCCTCGTCTTCTATTCCCTGGGAATTGCTACAGTACAGCCGTCACAAACAGCTTCAGGATTTCGTGCGGGAGTTGAATGATGTCTACACTTCGCAGCCTGCTCTGTACGAGGTCGATTTTCACCATAGCGGCTTTGAGTGGATCGATTTTCACGATTACGATAATTCCGTCATTGCGTTTTTGCGGAAGGCGGAAGACCCGAAAGATTTTGTGCTGTTCTGTTGCAACTTCACGCCTGTGGTGCGGCACGGTTATTCGTTCGGCGTTCCGCAGCCTGGTTTTTATGAAGAGATTTTGAACACCGATTCAGCGGCTTTCGGCGGCAGCAACGTTGGTAACAATGGTGGTCTTCCAGCCGTGAACATGCCGAAACATGGCAGAGCCTGGAGCTTGCCTGTCACGCTGCCGCCTCTTGCTGTGGTGGCCTTTCGCTTGCGTTCGTGAAGACTGCCGTCATTATTGGCGGCGGCCATAATGGGTTGGTCTGCGCTGCGTATCTTGCACGGGCAGGCGTTCGCGTAAAGGTTCTGGAAAGCCTTGCCGTGTTGGGCGGGTGCGCTGTTACGGAATCTCCCTGGCCCGGGTATAAGATTTCCACCGCGTCGTACCTGGTGAGCCTTCTGCGCGATGAAATCGCACGCGATCTGAAATTGGCTGAATACGGCTATCGTGTCTATCCGAAAGATCCGCCATTCTTCACGCCATTCCCTAACGGACGGCACCTGTTTATGTGGCAGGATTCGCAGCGTACTAAGGCGGAACTCGCGCGCTTTTCTGAGAAAGACGCTGCTGCATTCAGTGCCTACGACGAACACTTGGAGAAACTGGCGCAAGCGATGGACGGGCTGGAACTTGCGGAAGCTCCTG
>JAYTGM010000139.1:0-6710 GCA_043733425.1 Terriglobia bacterium | reverse complement strand
AGATATTGCGCCTTCACAACTTCAGCGGCGCGCTCTCGGCGGAAAAGCAGATCGATGGAATCCTGAACATCCGGGGAGAACCCCATTTCGCCCGGCTGACCTCTGACTATGGGGTCACCTTTGCCCGCGGTACACGCGTCGAAATCGAACTCGATGAGGAGCAGTTCGCGGGAACCGGTGCCTATACCTTCGCCACGGTACTAGATGTTTTTCTCGGCCTTTATACTTCAGTCAACAGTTTCAGCCAATTAGTGGTTCGAACTCAGCAGCGAAAAAGAGCGCTCAAACAATGTCCGCCCCGATCGGGACAGAAAATACTGATGTAACCGCCTTAGCGAAAGTTCAGGCCAGCCTCTTCGCAGAGCCATGGTCTTTTGACTTTTTCCAGGCGGTCCGTCTTCTCGAACGCATGCAGCCCAGCCGTGAACCGGTTGGTAAATACGCACACCCGCGCAATGAGATTGCCCGCTTCGGGGCCAACCCGATGCTCAACTTTCCTGCCAGTGCCATTCATGGGCTGACCAGACCCGCCGATGGTGCTCCCGCCATGGTCATCAACTTTCTTGGCCTGGTGGGTCCTTTAGGTGTACTGCCCAATTACATTACGGAATTAGCGGCGGCCCGCGTCCGCGCCAAGGACCACACCCTCCTTGAATTCTTTAATCTCTTCAATCACCGGCTCACCTCTTTCTTTTATCAGGCGTGGGAAAAGCACCACTTCACCGTAGCTTACGAGCGCGACCGCAACGATCCGGTTACGAATCTCCTCTTTGCGCTCATTGGTTACGCCACACCTGGGTTGCGCGGCCGCCAGTCCATTCCCGACGAATCGTACCTTCACTACGCGGGACTCTTCGGCTTGATTCCGCGCTCAGCCTCGGCGCTGGAGAGTATTCTTGGGGACTATTTCGATGTGCCTGTTGAGGTCCAACCTTTTGTCGGGGTCTGGCGCAGCCTGAGCGAATCGGATCAGTGCGTATTCGACGGGTTTCAATCGGATTCCAGTATGCTCGGCGGCGGTGCCGTAGTGGGAGATGAGATTTGGGACGTGCAGTCACGCGTACGCCTGAAGATTGGGCCTCTGACAGCACAGCGCTACCAGGAATTTCTGCCCGTCGGTTCCGCTTGGCCTAAGCTGAAAGCTCTGACAAGAAGCTTCTGCGGTAACGATCTGGAGTTCGAAGTTCAATTAATTCTCCGTCGCGATGACGTTCCGGCGCTTGAGTTACAACCTCAGGGTCAGGGTGGGCTTCGCCTGGGGTGGCATACTTGGTTAAAATCAACGGTGCAGTTCGATCACAATCCTGGCGATACAATTTTAATTCTTGAGGAGGCTTGAGATGGCAGTCAACTTACGTGCCTTGATTGGCAAACTAGATAACACATCCAGAAATGCACTGGAGGGCGCCGCCGGCCTTTGCCTCTCCCGGACGCATTACGATGTGGAGATCGAGCACTTCCTGATGAAGCTTCTCGATAGCGCCGGTTCGGATTTGGCGTCGATCTTGAAGTACTTCGAGATCGATAAGTCGCGCTTCGCGGCCGAACTTACCAGAAGCTTGGACAAGTTAAAAACGGGGAACGCCAGGACTCCAGCGATCAGCCCTTCTGTTCTGAAGATGGTTCGCGAAGCCTGGACCCTCGGCTCGCTCGAATATGGCGCCGCTTCGGTTCGGTCCGGCCATGCCATACTCGCGCTCGTTACCGTCGATGAGCTCTCGCGCATCATGCGCGAAGTCAGTAAGGAATTCCAGAAGATCGATGCCGAAACCCTGCGCAAGGAGTATGCTTCAATCGTAGTTCAATCCGAAGAGGAGACCGAAGCGGCCGAAGCCGCCGCCGACTCCGCGGACAACGCTGGCCCCAGAACAGGCACGCCGGGCGGCAAAACGCCTCACCTGGATCAATACACTGTCAATCTGACCGCCAACGCAAGAGCTGGCAAGATCGACCCCGTCCTGGCACGCGACTTCGAAATCCGCCAGGTCGTCGATATCCTTACTCGCCGCAGGCAGAACAATCCGATCCTGGTCGGTGAAGCTGGCGTGGGCAAGACGGCGGTCGTGGAAGGCTTTGCGTTACGCGTCGCCCAGGGCGATGTTCCGCTCCCGCTTCGGAATGTCTCCGTTCACACCCTCGACTTAGCGCTTTTACAGGCCGGGGCAGGAGTGAAAGGGGAGTTCGAAAATCGACTGAAGGGTCTGATCAACGAAGTAAAATCGTCACCCATCCCTATCATCCTCTTCATTGATGAAGCCCACACCATGATTGGTGCCGGCGGCCAGGCCGGTCAGAACGACGCCGCTAACCTGTTGAAACCCGCCCTCGCCCGCGGCGAAATGCGAACGCTCGCCGCCACTACGTGGTCGGAATACAAGAAGTACTTCGAGAAGGATCCCGCCCTAGCCCGCCGCTTTCAATTAGTCAAAGTGGAAGAACCTACGGAATCGCAGTGCCAGCTTATGCTCCGCGGCGTTGTGCCGGCTCTGGAGAAGCATCATCAGGTCAGAATCCTGGATGAAGGCCTCTCCGCTGCCGTCTCGCTTTCCCACCGCTATCTTCCAGACCGCCAGCTACCTGATAAAGCCGTCAGCGTCATGGATACCGCCTGCGCCCGCCTTGCTCTTGGCCAGAACGCAACACCTCCCGCAATTGAAGATGCCAACCGCAAGCTGGACGATCTGGCCGTGCAGGAACGGGTTCTCGGAAGAGAAGCCGCCCTCGGCACCGATCACTCTGAAAGACTTCGCGAAATCGCAGACGAACGCTCGGCAACCCAAACTAAGCTGGATGCGCTCAATGTCCGGTATGGCAAGGAGCTGGAGTTAGTCAACAAGATCCGCGCTGTGCGCGCGAAGCTCGAGGAAGTGCATTCCGCCGGAGCGCAGGATTCAGCTGACGCCGTGACATGGCGCCAGGAACTCGCCGGCCTAAACTCTGATCTCGACACGCTTCAGGCCGATAAGCCCCTCATCCGTGTCTGCGTCGACGCGCAAATTGTAGGCGAAGTGATCTCCGGCTGGACAGGCATTCCCGTAGGCAAGATGCTGAAAGATGAGGTAGGCATCGTATTAAAGCTAGAAGATTATCTCGATCGGCGCGTCATCGGTCAGGGCCACGCTCTTGCCGCAATTAGTCAACGCATCCGGACTTCCCGCGCGGGTTTGGACGACCCTAATAAGCCAGTCGGCGTGTTTCTATTAGTCGGTCCTAGCGGCGTAGGCAAAACGGAAACAGCTCTCGCCTTGTCTGACCTGCTCTACGGCGGTGAAGGTAATATCATCACCATCAACATGTCGGAATTCCAGGAAGCCCATACCGTTTCCACGCTCAAAGGATCGCCCCCCGGTTATGTCGGCTACGGTGAAGGCGGCGTTCTGACCGAAGCCGTGCGGCGTCGGCCGTACTCCGTCGTCCTCCTCGATGAAGTCGAAAAGGCGCATCCTGATGTCCTCGAACTGTTCTTCCAGGTCTTCGACAAAGGCGTCATGGAAGACGGAGAAGGGCGCCAGATCGATTTCAAAAACACTATCATCATTCTCACTTCTAACGCCGGCACCGACATCCTGGCCAAACTCTGCGCCGATCCGGAAACCATGCCCGATCCCGAAGGTTTGGTAAAGGCGCTTAAGCCGGAACTCGACAAAATCTTCAAACCCGCTTTTCTGGGCCGCTTGGTGATTACGCCCTATCTGCCCATCCGAGATGAAGCGTTGAAGCAAATCATCGTGCTGAAGCTGGCGAAAATTCAGCGGCGTCTGCGCGAAACGCATCGGCTCGCGCTGACCTATGACCCCAGCCTCATCACCGAAGTCGCAAGCCGTTGCACTGAGGTGGAAAGCGGCGCCAGAAACGTAGACAATATACTGACCAACACATTGCTGCCGGATATTTCTCGCCAGCTTCTTACCGCCTTCGCGGAAGGATCGCGCCCTTCTTCCATTCACGTCGGCATTGCGGAAGACGGCTCGTTCGTTTACTCCCAATCGGAAGGCACATTTGTGCCCGAGCACCTGGAGGCGCATGGCTGAATATTCGCAGGAAGACCGCCTTCTTAAAATCCAAACCACTCTTGGCGAAACGGAATTGCTGCTGGAGCATTTTGTTGGAACGGAAGCCGTATCCGTGCCTTTCGAGTTTCGCGTCACCTTACTTTCCGCGAACGAATGCGTTGATTTGAAAGCCCTTCTACGCACTCCGGCAACCGTTTCGCTCATTCAAGCTGATGGCACCGAACGGCCTTTTCACGCGATCTTCCGAAGCTTCCGGCAGGCAGAAGAAGCCGATGACGTCAAGACAGAGCGCCGGGATGCGGGTATCAGCAATCCCACTCGCGACCTGGCGGTTTATGAAGCCGTGCTCGTTCCAAGCATGTGGTTTCTTTCCCTGAAATCCGATTGCCGCATTTTCCAGAACCAGAGCGTGGTGGACATCGTTACCAAAGTGCTTCAAGATGGGGGCATCCGCGACTTTGAATTCCGCGTCACAGGCACTTACCCCGCGCGCGATTACTGCGTGCAATACCGCGAAACCAGCCTGAATTTTATTTCGAGGCTTTTGGAAGAAGAGGGTATCTTCTACTTCTTCGAACACACAAGCACCAAGCACACAATCGTGTTCGTAGATAAAAGTAATATGCAAGCGTGCTGCCCTGATCAGGAAGTGGCCGAGTATGCGTTTTCTCAATCTGGTTGGGTCAATGAAAGCGACGAGGGCATCACCGGTTTAGAACGTTTGGAACAGGTCTACACCGGTCAGGCCGAACTCCGCGACTATAACTTCGAAACCCCGAGCTTAAGCTTGGTCTCCGCTTTGCCCGGAGACAACGAGGAAGCTTACGATTATCCCGGCAAATTTGGCGATATCACGCAAGGCGACCGTTATGTCCGCATTCGCCTGGAAGAGAGAGAAGCCCGCCAGTTCGTCCTGAAGGGTATAGGCCGCTGTCGCCCCTTCCGCCCCGGCTACCTTTTCAAGCTCAAAAAACACTATCGGGCGGATACCAACCAGGATTATTTCCTGATGTCGGTAACTCACGATGCGCTCGATTCCACTTATCGCCAGGCGGGCGCCGAAGAACCCCACCGGTATAGCAACACATTCCTCGCCATTCCCAAAACGGTTCCCTATCGGCCGGCTCGTCTCGCGCAAAAACCGTTCGTTCAAGGTCCGCAGCCCGCGCTTGTGGTGGGGAAGATGGGCGAAGAAATCTGGGTAGACAGTTACGGCCGAGTCAAAGTTCAGTTCTACTGGGACCGCGTAGGCCAGAAAAATGAAACCAGTTCCTGCTGGGTACGTGTTTCTCAAATCTGGGCCGGTAAGAACTGGGGTTGGATGACCATCCCCCGCATCGGCCAGGAAGTGATAGTCGACTTCCTCGAAGGAGACCCCGACCGCCCCATCATTACCGGCCGCGTTTACAACGCCGAGCAGACGGTGCCATACGCCTTGCCTTCGAATCAGACCCAGTCCGGCATCAAGACGCGCAGCAGCAAAGCCGGCACTTCCGAAAACTTCAATGAAATCCGCTTTGAAGATTTGAAGGGCAGTGAGATGGTGACCGTTCATGCGGAAAAGGATATGGAAACGTACGTCGAAAACGACGATACCCAAACCGTAAAAAATAACCGCCTGATTACCGTAGAGGGCACCCACACGGAAACCATCACCAAAGACACCACCATCATCATCAAGGAAGGGAACCACTCTCTCACGCTCAACAAAGGAAACCAGTCCATTACTTTGGACATGGGCGACCAGGCAACAAAATTGTCTGTGGGCAACCAGACCATAACTCTCGACGTGGGCGGGCAAACTACGAAGCTCGCCATTGGCAACCAGACTACAAAGCTTGACCTAGGTGCGGCTTCGACACAAGCCATGCAGTCGATTACCCTCACCGTGGGAGCCAGCAGCATTAAAGTCGACCAGATGGGCGTGACTATTCAGGGTATGATGATCAAGATCAACGGCGAGATGATGACTCAGATCCAGGCCGGTATCCTGTTGACGGCCAAGGGCGCCATCACAATGATCAACTGAGGATTCCAGGCCTTTGACGACTAAGGAAATCATTGAGGCCTCCAACCTGAGCCTGAACGCGCGCGAGTTGGCCCCTGCGGGTCCCGAAGCGGAACAAATCGCTCCGGAACGATTTGTCACGCTTCTTCAGCAGCACTCTTTATTTCAGGATGCCGTCTCGTTTCGCGCGCATGAACTAGCTGTCGGGTCGGCTATCAAGTGGGCGGCTGCCTGCATTGAGGAACTTCGTTCACCGGATAAAAACGTCGCGGGCCAGGAGTCCCTCGCGTCCGTCGAGCGTTGGCTTGATGCGCCTCAGGACACTACACGCTGGGCGGCAAAAGCTGCCGCTGACAAAGCTGGTATTTCTTCTCCCGCTGACTGCCTCGCAATGGCGGTCTTCTTGAGTGGCGGAAGCATCGCTCCGCCCGGTGCGCCGGACGTTCCTCCGCCACCTTACGCAGCCCAAAAAATGGCGGCCGGAAGCATCACGGTCGCTGTAGTCTCTCACGCTCCAGAGAAGGCTGCTGAAAGATTTGGGCGCGCGCTCAGCTTAAGTTTTCAGCAGAAGCTCAACTGAGCGCATAATATTTAATGTAGGGAGAATCATGAAACGTCTTAATCGAATCTTGCTTGCCCTTTGCGCCGCATCGCTGTTTGCCTCTTTCATCCACGCGCAAACAACGGAG
>JAYTGM010000138.1:0-6711 GCA_043733425.1 Terriglobia bacterium | reverse complement strand
CACCTACCGGAGAAGGCGTGGCGTTTACAAGAGCCGGCTCTTTCTTGCCGCGCTCCGCGATCTTATCGATCGCGAAATACAGGACAGGCACCAGGAAGACAGCGAAGATGGTGGCGCAGAACATGCCGCCGAAGACTGCGGTGCCCAGCGCGCGGCGTGACGAAGCACCCGCGCCGGTTGCGAACAAGAGCGGCATGACGCCGAGCAGGAAGGCGAACGAGGTCATCAGGATGGGGCGTAGGCGCAGGTTAGCGGCTTCCAGGGCCGCATCGTGAATCGACTTTCCTTCTTCGCGTTTCAGCTTGGCGAATTCAACAATCAAGATGGCGTTTTTGGCGGCCAGACCGATAAGCGTGACAATACCGATCTGCGTGTAAATATCGTAGGCGAACGATCGTATCCATATGGCGGCGAGCGCGCCGAAGATGCCAAGCGGGATAGCCAGGATTACGGCGAAGGGAATGGACCAGCTTTCATAGAGAGCGGCAAGGAACAGGAAGACCAGCACGGCGGCAAAGCCGAAGATGAAGCCTTCTTTACCGGCGGAAAGTTTTTCCTGAAAGACGGTGCCGGTCCATTCATAACCGTAGCCGGTGGGAAGGGTCTGCTTCGCAACTTCTTCCATGGCGGCAGCGGCTTGCCCTGAGCTATAGCCCGGAGCGTTGATGCCGATCAGTTTGGTGGCGCGGTTGCGGTTGTAACGATAGACCACTTCAGGGCCGGTCATGGGCTCCACTTTCACCAGGGTGCTGAGGGGAACCATGTCGCCCGAGCCGGCTCGGACATAGAAGCGGCTGATATCGGAAGGACGATCGCGGAAATCGGGATCGGCTTGAAGGACCACCTGCCAGGTACGGCCGAAGCGGTTGAAGTCATTCACGTAAAGACCGCCCAGGAATGTCTGAAGAGAGTTGTAAACATCCGTGATGGGAACACCGAGCGTCTGCGCCTTATCGGTATCGAGCGTGACTTTGTACTGCGGCACTGTGTTGCGGAAGATACTTTGGACGAAGGTGAATTCCGGGCGTGTGCGCGTCGCCGCAAGCGTCTGATCAATGACGTTCGAAAACTGCTGCGTATCGGTGCCGGCTTTATCTTCGAGCATGAACTCAAAGCCGCCGGACGTGCCGAGACCCAGGATGGGCGGCAAACCGAAACCGAAGACGAGAGCTTCCTGAATGCCGTTAAACTTTTGGGAAGCACTGCCGAGGATGGACGCGAATTGCAACTGCTTCGACTTGCGGTCTTCCCACGGTGTGAGAACAGCGATCACTGTCGCGACGTTCGAATTATTCGTCTGCGTGAGAAGGTCGAGGCCGCCGAAGACGGTGATGTACTGGACGCCGGTCGTATCTTTGAGGATCTGTTCCACCTTTGCGGTCACCAGGCGTGTGCGTTCCAGCGAAGCGCCATCGGGAAGACGTACGGCGGTGAAGAAGACGCCTTGATCTTCGTCGGGCAGGAAGCCGCCGGGAAGAACTTTGAAGAGCACACCGGCCAGCAGAACGAAAACAGCGAGCGCGGCGAACGCAAGCACGCTGCGGCGGAGCAGGAAGCCGACACCGCCCAGGTATTTCGAGCGGGTCCAGTTGAAACCTTGATTGAACTTATCGAAGCCGCGCGCCAGCAGACCCTTCGAATCTTTGCGGGGACGAAGCAGCAGCACGCTAAGCGCGGGGCTGAGCGAGAGTGCGTTGAATGCTGAGATAAGAACGGAGACCACGATGGTGAGCGCGAACTGGCGGTAAATCTGCCCGCTGATGCCGCCCAGAAAGGCGACCGGTATGAAGACCGCGGCAAGGATGGACGCAATCGCAACAATGGGCGCGGAGACCTCTTCCATAGCTTTGACAACCGCGTCGCGCGCTTTCATCCCGTTATCGAGATTGAGTTGAACGGCTTCCACGACGACGATAGCGTCATCCACTACGATGCCGATGGCAAGCACCAGACCGAACATGCTGGTCATGTTGATGGAGAAGCCCAGCAGCGGGAAAAGCGCGAAGGTTCCGATGATGGAGACCGGAACGGTGAGGAGCGGGATGAGCGTGGCGCGCCAGTTTTGGAGAAATACGAACACGACGAAAATCACCAGCCCGACTGCGATGAAGAGCGTGAGGACTACATCTGAAATAGCGGCGCGAACGAATTTGGTGGCGTCATACGGAACGTCGAAGCGCAGGCCGGCGGGCAGGGATTTCTTGGCGTCTTCAATATAGGCCAGGACGTTATTGGCCGTTTGGACCGCATTCGCGCCCGGCGTGAGATAGACGATGATGATCGACGAAGGACGGCCGTTGGTGCGGCTATAGGTCTTGTAATCCTGAGCGCCAAGTTCCGCATGGCCGATATCGCGGAGACGCAGTAGAGAGCTGTCCGGCAAGGCTCGGATGACGATGTCGTTGAACTGTTGCGGATCAATCAAGCGGCCGGACGCGTTGACGGGATATTGAAATTCGGTACCGCGCGCGACAGGCGGCTGCCCAATGGAGCCCGCCGGATTTTGCCGGTTCTGAGACTGGATGGCATTCTGTACATCGGTTGAGGTAAGACCCAGCTTGGCCATTTTGTCAGGGTTCACCCAGATGCGCATGCCGTAGTTCTGGCTGGAGGCCAGGCGCGAATCGCCGACACCGGGCAGGGAGCCGATTTTATCCACCAGGTTGATGGTGGCGTAATTATTCAGGAAGAGATCGTCATAACGCTTGTCCGTGGACGTGAGACTGATGGCGAGGAGAAAGGCGGAGGAAACCTTCTTCACGGTGACGCCCTGGCGCTGCACTTCGGACGGCAGAATGGGAAGCGCGATATTGACCTTGTTCTGCGTTTTGACAGTGGCGAGGTCAATGTTGGTGCCGAGTTCGAAAGTGACGTCGATGGTCATGACGCCATCGTTTGAAGAGCGCGAGAAGAAATACAGCATGCCATCGAGACCGACGAGTTGCTGTTCTATCGGTTGGGCGACCGTTTTTTCCAGATCCTGTGAATTGCCGCCGCGGTATACAGCAGTGATCTGCACCACGGGTGGCACCACTTCCGGATACGTAGCGACCGGCAGCGACGGAATGGCGACGGCACCGACCAGCGTGATGACGATGGCGATGACCATCGCGAAGATGGGACGATCGATAAAAAATTTAGCCATGGTGGTTGAGTCTTGAGCGGATTACGGCTTCGTTACCGGCAGCGCCTTATAGGGCTGCACGGACACGGGAGCACCGGGACGAAGTTTCATGGCGCCTTCCACCACAACTTTATCGCCGGGTTTCAGGCCTTGATCGACAATCTGATCCTGGCCGACGCGGTCACCCATCACGACGCTGCGCACCACTGCCTTGCCATTTACGATGGTGTAAACGGATTGCAGACCTTGCAGCTCCAGCAGCGCGCGTTGCGGGATGACGATGACATTCTCACGTTCATTCACGCGCATACGAACGCGGCCGAACTGGCCGGGAAGCAGCATATGGCGCGGATTCGGGAACGTGGCTTGCAGCTCAAGGGTGCCCGTCTTCGGATCGACCTGATTTACTGTGTTTTGGATGTGGCCCGGCGAGGGGAAAGTGGTGCCATCGGCGAGAAGCAATTCAAGCGGCAGGCGGCTGACTTCCGTGTTGGCGCGTTTCATGGTTCCCAGGTATTCGGCTTCGCTTACTTTGAAGCGGACCCAAATGGGATCGAGCGGCACCACTGTAGTGAGGGGCTGCGAAGCCGTTTTTGAGACCAGGCCGCCGACGGGTACCAGCGTGTCGCCGACGCGGCCGCTGATGGGTGACCGGATGGTGGCGTATTCCAAATTTAGTTCGGCGGTGCGGACAAGGGCGCGCTGCGATTCCACCTGTGCCGACACGCTATCGATCTGAGTTTTGGCTTGCAAACGGGTCTGCTCCAGGTTGGCGCGCTTGGCGTTCGATGCAGCCTGATTGGCGCGAAGCGAGGCTATCGCGTTATCCAGATCCTGCGTGGGCGCGGCTTCCTGCTTGACCAGGGGCTGCAGACGCGTGACATCGTTCTGAGCCTTCAGCGAGTTGGCTTCGGCCTGGGCCAGATCGGCTTCGGCCTGGGAAACGGAAACCTGCTTTCTGGCGAAATCGAGATCGGCGAGGGCCTTTTGCAAATCGCCTTTTGCTTTTTGCACTTCAGCTTCGTAGGGACGGCGATCGAGCGTGTAAAGCGGCTGGCCGGCGCGGACGTCAGCGCCTACCTGAAAAAGCCGCTTCTCGATGTAACCATCCACGCGGCCGCGGATATCCACCATGTCCCGCGAAAAAGTCTGGGCGGAGTAATCGTTGTAAATCGGCACATTTTCGGTTTTCGCTTCGATAATACTGACCGGCGTGGGAGGGAACTGGGGAGGCGCTTTCGCTTCGCTTGCTTTCGATGAGCAAGCGGCGTTGAACAGCCCCAAGCTAATCGCAATACAAACAACGGAACAGTTCTGAGCAGTTTTCTCCATCTAGCCTTATTCAGATGAGCGGGAGGCGGCCTGAGTCGCAAGTTTGACTTGGGTCTAGGGGGATTTGATGTTTTCGAGGGTGTAATTCAAATCGTTTACAACCACCGTGGCGGTGATGGAGTCTCCCGCATGAAGCTTGGTGGGATCGGGGACTGGATATTCCATGGTCATGGCATCCATCCAGCCCTCGATCTTTTCGTTGTAAATGTTTGCGGTCTTGTTCGCTATGTCCACGGATTTAACTTTGCCGTGAAGCGTGTACCGGCGCACTGGTGGCGCTTGCTTACAGGCGGCGCACAGAATCGCTAGGCAGAGCAGGGTTCGGGGCAGCACTTATTTCATCTTATAGCCGCCCGACTCAAGCTTTTCGCGGTGGGCGGTATGGCAGGGTCCGCAGGTGGCACCAATGTTCTTGGCGCTGATGCCCGCTTTTTCCAGGTCATTCGATTTTGCGGCTTCAGCGGTTTCGTTCGCGGCGAGTTGAGCGTTATGGGCCCACTTTACAGCGTCTTCCGTGCTTGTCTTGGCGTAATAACCTTCCACATCTTTAAACAAGCTGGATACTTTTTCGGCATCCTTCGCGGCATCTTCCGCTTCTTTGGCTTCAAAATGCTTGCGCATGCTGCCCATGGTGCCGGCGATGGACTTCATCCATTTTGCAAAATCGGCTTCGTCCTGAGCAAAGCTGGTGGAAGCCAAAAGGAGCGATGCAACTGTGAGAACAAGTTTCCGCATGGGACAGATCATCTCACAGTAATGGGCGTGCGGCCAAGGCGCGCGGAAATTAACGGGCGGGCCAAGCGGGTCACAAAGTACAACCAGAGTATAAGAACCGGATACAACTTGATTGAGCTGAGCAATACCCACCAACCTGCGTGAAGCAGGGGATGATCGAGCGGAACTTTCCACGCCAGGATAAAGAGGGAGAGCAGAAGCAAAAAGCCCGGAACCCCCGTGACCTTTTCGCTGATAAGGCGGCTGATGACCACAGCCAGCGCGGGAAGTGTATAGACCAGGTGATGGTCCCAGGAAAGCGGAGCAACCAGGAAAATCATAAGCAGGTACACTGACATTTCGTCGTCGTGATAATGTTCGCAGTCAGGACGGCGCGCCAGCAAGAGCGAGAGTCCGAGGGTTGAGATGGTCACCATTGCGGCGAGAAAGGCCGTCACGGGTGCGGCTAACGAGGGCTGCGATAACGGCGATATGGCAAAGACGGAGGGCATCACGAGCCTGGTGACAAATCCGTTCAAACTTTGATTCCACACGTAAGCGGCAGCGATGGCATTCTCCCCGTAGCGCCCAAAAGGCGCAATGAGCGTGAACCAATCGCGCCAAACCTCACTACGTAAAGACGCAACCGCGGCCAGAATAAATGAACCGAGAAACGCCAGTGTCATGAAGGCCGCTTTGAATTGGCGGCGAAACAGGAGAAGCAGTACCAGAAGAACCGGATACGTCTTCAACAGGATAGCCAGGGAAAGGGGAAGACCGATGCGCCAGGGGGCTGAATCGTGTTTGATCGCCGCGAGTGCCAGGCACATGAAGAACAGAACGATGAGATTGATTTGCCCAATGGCAAGCGTGGAGAGTGCGGGGTCGAAAACCATCACGTAGACCAAGGTTGCGCCAATCACCAGTTCGCGCCGGGGCGTTGGCACGTCAACGGGAGTGATCTTGAAAAGAATGAGCCAAAGTGAACCCAGAAAGCACAAGTGGCTCAGCACCAAAAATGCGGATTGTGCCTGTTGAATAGTGAAGGGAAGAAAGGGCCAAAACGCGATGAGCGAAAACGGCGGATAGAGGAACGGGTGAACTTTGCGGCCCAACATGGCTGAAACCGCTTGGAACTTTTCGAAGCCGTAAGGGGAACCGCTCGAAGTGAAAGCAAGCTGAGCCGCGTAATAATAACTGGGAAAATCGAGGAGTATTCCGTAAATGAGATTGAAGCCCAGGTGGTAGGCGACCGGCACGTAGAAGAAGAGGAATGTTGCGATCAGAAACTTTTTGGCGCGTGTTGTCAGGTCCACGGTTTCAGTCACAATAGCGCAACGGGTGTACTGATGGTGGGAACGCGAACGGCTCTCTGGAGATTGACGGGCGGAGGGACAACGTGGTCGCGCAGCGTTTTATTGAGGTGAAGCGGACCGCCTTTGTGAAGTGACGATAGAGGCGTGCTAGCTTACTGTGGCAGCACAAATTCAACGTAGCCGTGCTTTTCCAAAAATCGAAAGTAGCCGGCAAAATCGAACTTT